>NZ_JAKZIW010000036.1:0-22308 GCF_031143325.1 Enterococcus sp. FR204
CCTACGACCGGACGGTTATGAGCCGTCTGCTCTAACCAACTGAGCTAAAGGTACGAGAAACCATCACAACTCCTGCAAACAAAAAGAATGGACATAGACTAGATAATAATGGGTTTCATTCTTTTGTTGTGATGGCATATTTATTATTGCATAACTTTAAAAGAAAAAATAGAGTATATTTAATATTCATTTGCTTAGCTTTGTAGTAAAAAATTATTGACGCTTTTTTTTACGTAGTATAGAATGACATTGTAAGCAAAAAAAAAAGACCATGCTGTCAACATGGCCTACAAGCACTTGCACGGATATCCAATCTGTTCAATCCCTAGCTTAGTCTTGAATTCTAGTGTCTAGAATCTATAACCTTGCCATTGATTTCCGAGATCAATGGTTTTTTATTGTTTAGATTCTCAATTTTCTATCTGTGAGCGGATGGATTAAGGAAGACTCACATCAGAAATACTTATTTTTTAGTATGGCGTTTATCATATGATTTCCAAAAGTGTTCCGGAGCATTAAGCAATGTGTGCCACATAAATGCGGTAAACACAAGGAAACTTAGAAATACACACAACCACGGCGGCAATTTTAATAAGTAACTTGCGATACCACTAAAAGTAATCGTAGTTCCTTTTTTTAAAAATGCACTAATATCCAATTGAGATATTTATCCTTTCTAGGGATAAATAGACATTTACAATAAAAAACAATCGTTCATGGCATCATCCCCTTTCTAAGACTAGCAAAGGGATTTAACCAAACGTATATCTACTTGCAATAAATAGTATAGAATATTTAGACTGAAATAACAATAAGTCAGACACTACTTTATATGTAAAAAGTCTCGCCCAAGATCAATGAGCGAGATTTTTTTGTATTTATCGTTGTGGAATATTCAAGTACCACCGTTTATCGTGGAAATCTTGCGCTCCACCTTTAGTGTTTCCTTCTGGATCATTAGTTGCCCGCATCATAACATAGACTTTCTTATTAGGAAAATTACGCATATTGAAAGATACATGATAACCAACATTTCCAGAAGTATTATAAGCTTGGTTTACATCTGGTCTATAAATTCCATCAGCTTTTACTCGAGCTAATTCTTTCCCAGTATTGTAGTCCATAATGAAAATATACTCGTATTTATAGTTAGCGATGTGCCATCCAGCCACATGCAAGTTTGCGTTTTCGATTTCTCCGAACTGATCAATGTGGGCATAATTTGTTCCATCTGTCAGTGTAGAATTTGCTGCACCTGCTCTAGTTGGATCAATGACTGGTTTATCCTCCGAAGTAGTTGGATTTTCATCGGTAAATCCATGAGCTAAATCATATGCTAATTTTTCTTTACTTACGCCCATTTCAGAAAGATAACCGTAAGGATCTGTATGATCGCCCCAAATATTTTGCGTTACCCATAAATGCGATTTGATTCCTGGTTGGTTATAAGGCGTGTCCAATGTTAATGGAATACCATATTTTATTGCTGAATCTCTAGCCAATTCAACGTATGCCTTGTAGTTTTTCTCAAACGTTGCTTTATCATGTGTGTGTTGTAACTCAATCTGCACAGGACTGTTAGCATTAGCATACGAACCAGCACCGTACTGTACATAGCCAGGTTGTCCGACTTGATAAACAATTCCGCCGTCTCCCACAATGTAAGCAGTGTAAGCACTAGTCCATGAACGTTGCATATACTGTGCTTCATTGCGTCCTGTTGCTGTTTCGTTTGCTGTTTCATGCAATAGAATATATTGGTTATTTGCTACTTGAGAGCTACCTTCGTTTGGGCCCAAATTAAATTCATTGTTAATCGTATAGGCAAACCCATTAATTGGCAATAAAAAAAGAGCCGTTAATAGGCTCATCACAGTAATATTAATTTTCTTTTTCATTTGTTTCCTCCTATTTTTTCAAATTATAAGCCGACACACCAGTGATAACGCCTAAAAATGTTGCTGCTGCATTGATAGTCAGAACTGTCATATCTGTTCCATTCCATCCATACGCTTTCCCTAACATGGCTACTAAAGCAGATGCAGCTGGTAATACTGTTAAAACCGTCCATTTAATGACTTGATAATACTTATCGGGTAAAATCATTTTTTTCGCTTCCTTTATAGTTTAGTCAGGAAATAGCCAATGATTGTAATGCCTAAGCCAATCATATAGCCCCAAGCCCATTTATTATTGTTTTTCATTTCCTTGATGTCTTCTACATTGTTTAGTGCTACTGAATAGGCTTTATCTGCCAAATGTTTTGCACTATCAGCCTTTTCTCTAAGTGATTCGTAGTTGTCTAATTTTGTTTCAATTCTTACTAATCTCTCCACAACGTCTTGGAGCGCTTCTTCTTTCATGTTCCACCAACTTTCCAACAAAAAAACGCATCAATTAAGATGCGCTCTCTTCTTTGCTAATGATTTTATCTGCTTCTTCGTCTGTAATGCATAGTGGAACGAATAGTCGAACTTGATCGTCAGTAAAACAGCCCCAATCATACATCATTTTCACATCGCTAAAACTAAACATACTACTCACCTCCCTTTGAAGCTGGATTTAGTTGCTCTTTAATTTCTGAAATGTCTTTGCTATTTTGGAACGAAGCAAGCATCATTTTTGAATTGATTTGTGCTAAACCATCCGCTTTTTCTTTCAATGCAGTATTTTCCTGTTTAATTGCTACATCGCTTAGCATGAGTTTGGCATTGATCTGTTTTAAATCGCCGTTCTCATTTTCTAACGACTCATACATTGCTTTGAGATTGTTTAAATCGTTGTGATCTAACGCGTTCGCTAAAACAATCCATTGGTTCAGTTTAGGATCAAACATCTGATCAGCGATCGTTAGCGGTTCGCCATCAGCACGAATCCCTTCAAGCGGTGGCTGATCCGTGTAAGGAACGGATACAAGCATGTCGTCCAATACTTTTCCTGCGTACTCTCCGCCAGTACGTCCATATTTCCAAATGTTTTTCATTTATTTCACTCCTTTAATCTAAGATTCTATTTCCATAATGTGCAGCGTGTTTATTTGAGAAAAATCTAACTTCTTACCATCCTGAGTTTCAAAAGTGATATTGAAGTACTCTCCTTTTTTCAACGCGAAAATTCTACTAAAGTGAAGCCCATGCTTCCATTGCAATGCAGTTCCATTTGTACCAACACCACCTGCGAAACCAATAGGACTAGTTTGGGCATCGTCTTTATAAAAAGTAATATAACCATACTGGCCAGCTGTTGATCCGCCAAACTGACATCTAACTAACCCTTCTACTAACAAAGTACAATCTCGATTAGCTGTTGCTTGCCATTTTCCATAATTCCAAGTCAACGGATTCTCCTTCATAGATCGATTCAATTTTGCTCCAATGGTGGTTGCTACTGGTCCAATAATTAACCGAGCTTTATTAGGAGTTCCAGGTAGTTCAGTTCCTGTTGAATGCCACGCTTCATAAGGTAACGGCTTTTCTTCTACCAGTACATTTTTTCCATTAACTAGAGGGGTTTCTAAAAAGTTCTTAGTTCCATCAATGGATTGTGGCTCGGTCAAACTAACCGTATCATTCAAGCCTTTTTCAGTATATTCAGGAGTGATATCCCAGCTGTAGTCGTCAGGAAGGTCACTCGGAAGTAAGGCTAACCCTCGGTATTGCGGGTAGGCGTTTAGTGGGTCTTCTGATGGTGCGGGAGTGTAAATTTGATACTCTGTACCCTCGTTAATTCGCAGTTCTTCGATTTTGATATCGGCTTTTAAGTTTGTAAAGAAATCGATTTTAGGTCTTCCGCCTTCTTTTAGCGGGCGTAACGTACCCTTCCACTGGACTAACTTAGTACCATTTCCAGTTATACCAGTCCAAGTACCATGTGATGACCATACACCGACAGCCTGGTACATCTTCAAATCCACAGTATCCCCTGATACATAATTGGAGATAGTCAATTTGTATTGGATTGTTGCTTGTTTGCCAAGAATATCTGGGTTAAACGGAATATTCTTGATTGATGCTGGATATTGATTACTTTCCCCGTTACCAGTAGCGGTATATGGTTCTTTTGATTTTAATACATAGTTCTCCCCGGGGTAAACAGTTGTAAACCTATCAGTCCCATCCTTACTCCACGCCCAAGCCTCGGACAGCTTCATGTCGTTTCTCAACTCGGTGAAATTTTGATCTAGCGTAGCGATATTCTGCGCTGTCTGTTGAAATTTCTGATCGTACTCCGTAATCTTTTGATTGGCATGCTCAAGTACCTCATTTACTGCATCTGTTGCTTCTTGTTTGACTCCATCAAGTAATTGTTGAAAGTCTGCAATAAAGTAGTCTGCTTTATCTTGCGCTAGTCCGTCGATTGTTGAACGCTTCATACGGAAGGTGAAGCCTAAGTTATCACTTGTTGATCCGTCTGGATACTCGATGTAAACATAAGCTTCCACCATACCGTTATAAGCTTTCATCGCTTCTGGCAAGATATATACGACGTGTCCGTTTAAGAAGCTTTCAGTAATGAGGTTTTTCGTGATAAAAGGGATTGGCTCTTTCTTAATTGCCCCATCTACTTCGTCATAGATAAACATCAATAAACGCAAGTTAGCGCCTAACAAGTCCGCCGGCGCGCCGTCTTGTTGTAAGACGTTAAACTCTAGCGCTATTTGGTTATCGTATGATTTAAACACAAGGCCCGTTGCTTGCAAATCAAAGTCTTTAGGTTGTGTAGGTACTTTGATAGGCCCTTTTTTAATGATATGCGCCATTATTTCACACCCTCTATTCTGACAATTTGGATTTCTACGTTTGTGTTTTTGTGGTAGTTCATTTTTTCAGTGATCGCTACTTGCGCAGAACGCACGATTTTATAGCTTGTATCCGTCACACGTTCTAATTTCAACTCATACATTTCCATACCGCCTGCGTCGTCGTATAAGTTAGTGAACATGACAACTGGCCTAGTCACGTTGTTTGCTTCGTACACCTGACCGCCCCAACCTTGAATGTGAATACGAACGGAAGTGTAATGTTTCATACTATCGTTTAAGTCGATCGTTGTACCTACGCCGTGCTTTTCACCTTTGAATAGTTCGAAGGTTGTCATGACTTTACGGAAACCCGGGCTATTGTAGCCGCCGTCCTTACCATGCGTGCGCGCGATGTAGATGTTTCCGCCGTAACCGTCCGAAGCCCAAATCAATTTACGCTCGTTGTGTTCTTGCATGACGCCTAGTAGCATGAGCGAACCATCGCCGAACATCGTTATCTGTCCGTTTTTATACCATTGGTTAGTGGTGGCATAAAAGCCCGGTGGAACGTCGTACACGTTAGTATACTTCCAGCCTAGCTCATTATCCTTCAAAGCAATGCCACGCGCATTCATCGCAATTTCTGGCGTACAAAAACCGGCATTTAACGGTGTAGCGTCCACGTGTGCTTGCTGTGGTGTGCCGTCGAAATGAATTTCCAATTGTTGTAAAATCCATTTGACAGATTCTTGCAATTTTTTAACTTCTTTTTCCACTGATTAAACCTCCTAATACGTGAAATTGCGGTTAGTGTAGTGGCCCACACCTTGTACTTTGATCGTACGTTTTGCTGTATCAATTTGTACGTTTGCGAACCCCGCTTCATTCGCTGTGTTGTATTCCTCTTCGGAAGGGAAGGCTTTTGTTCCTACAATGATTTGCGTTGTACCTAGATATTTCACTGTTTCATAGTGCCAATGCCCCGCAAAGATTGCCGCAACTGTTCCGCGTCCTTTTGTTGCGAAGTTGTAAGTCTTTTGCCCTATTGGGTTCGGATTGTATCCTTGCATAGAATTGTAGTCGATTGTCACGCTTGCTCCTTGTTTGAAGCCGTCTAGTAAGGTTCCTAGTTTCGTCACGTTTGCTACGTCGTTTTCTCTTTCCATAGGCACATGTCCTACGATTACAACGTGATAGCTTCTGTCAAGTTGTTCTAACCATTGTCCAAAGGCATGCAATTGGTTTTGTCCTAGTTTTCCATGAGGGAACTCAGCGCCATTGTAATATCCAGAAAACTCGATGAATTTTCCTTGCGAGTTCGTAGCGTCTTCGAAATCGTCGGTGTCAATACGATAAATTGCAACTTTTTTACTAGGGAACAAAGTAGGACCGTAACGGCTATCATATGCTACGGCAATATCCGAACCTGTCAACGAATCAAGCCGCGAACGTCCGTCATTTGCGTATGGGATTTTACCTGTTTCATGGTTACCACGGCAAAGAATGATCGGAACTTCTGCGCCTGCTGTCGCTACGCTAGCAAAGCGTTTCAACACGTGTAAGTTCTTCGCGCGTCTTTCTTGTTCGGTATAAGGGTAAATACCCGACGCTGTTCCTCCACTGTATCCGTCGATATTATCCCCGCCGTACACCATCGCGTCCGCAAAGGTTTCTAGCGTCCTGAATTGTCCGACAATGCTCCAACGACGTTCTGTTTTGTCTTTCTGGTCGAAGTGATCTAAGAATTGCTCGTGTGAATCGACATGGATATCCGTCATGAATCCCATGTTAAACTTAGTTTTATCCGCTTGCGCGATCACTGTGTCTAAGTTAGTAGGGCGAACGTAGTTATACGCTCCTCTGTCGTAGAAAAGTTTGTCTCTTTTGATTGGCACTTGTTCTGCACCTTTAGGAACATTGAATGTTTTATTTTGAATATCGTCTAAGCGAGCGGCTAAACTGTCATAATCTCCTTTTGCTTCATTCAAAATGTTGATAATCGTACCACCTGGATCGATATTTTCCAGTATTTCACGATTATCTTCTAACCACTGCTCCCAGTCATTTTTGCCCTGATCCATGTAATCTTTGAATTTTCTTAGCAAATCCTCAAAGGTCCACACATAGCCAGAATCACGTAACTGGCTTTTAGATATTCCAGAAATGACTCGATAGGTAAAATCCTGTGTGCTAAATTGTTCACTCCAAGTTCCATCACCATTAAGTGATCGGAAACTGAAATGGGCGGTGTTTTCACCACCCCATTGCCAGTCAGGCTCGCTTAACGTGTAAACAAGCCTTGCCTGTGCTGGACTGTATTCCTGTACTTTTTGTTCAACAGGTTGGTTTTCGCCAAATTTTGTTGTATTAATAAAAAATGGCACTAGGCCATCGAATGTTTTTAGTTTGCCATGTTCCACCACTTCAACAACGAACTTTTGCGTTAAAACATCCCCTTGCCGAATTCGAACCAAATTTATTCCGTTATTTGGTTCGGTGGTGGATAGGACCATTTTATGCTGCGTTTCTGCCACGACTATTCCTCCTTATCAAAAACTAATATAATCTCTTGCATTATGAAAATGTGCTGCCGATGATGGATAAAACTCATCCATAAATTGAAAATGTAAATGTTCTCCTGTTGATGGTCCAGTAGTGCCCATCAGTCCAATTTGCTGACCAGCAGTTACCTTCTGACCTTTTGAGACGTCTACTCGGCTTTGATGTGCGTAGCCTGTATACATTCCATCAGCGTGTTTAATCACTGTCCAATTTCCATACCAGTCAAAGTAATTTGCATCACCTGCAACAATCACTTCGCCATCTGCTGATGCAAAAATAGGTGTATTAGGATTTCCATTTACAAGGTCAATACCGTTATGAAATTCTTGTGCGCCTGTAATTGGAGAAGTGCGCCAGCCAAATTCACTCGTCACTCTGATTGGATCTGCAATTGGTTTTATATATCCTTTTGATGCAGGAATTTCCAAATCTTTGAATTTGTCGTACCATTCTTGTGCCCATGTCGTCCGTTCTGGATGTGGATCACGTGGACGTTCAAAGTTAGCCACGAATGCTTGTGCTGCTGTGTTGATATCGGTTAGATTCATGAATTGTGTCCATGTGTAAGGATAAGCGCTAGTAACAAGCCATTGACCGTTCGGTGCATGCCACATCAACAATTTGAACTGCGCCGTGATCGTGTCTGGATCATCACTGATGCCAGCCTTTGTCATTAAGTTGAGCATATAGACACGTCCGCTAGTTGCACCTGTGGAATCCGTCCATTGCCATATACCATATCCGAATCCTGGTGCGCCATTGCCCTCATCAGCGGTTGGATTAGCATCTGATTCTCCTTGAGCATTTCCAAGTAAGGCTGCAGCAGCTTGTTTAGTAAAGCCAGCACCTATTGCCATTTTCCAGATCTGCCAATAACGTTTATCCCTGTCAGTAGTTACTTCTGGCGGATATTGTCCATTCCAACCGTTGTCATTTCCGCCTGAGTTACCACCATCAATTTCTTTCCCTTTCACCGTGAAAGTTCCTTGAACATCCAAGTCACCAAAATAAGTTGCTTTTCCGTTTCCTAAAAGGACAAATCCCTTTCCTACTGCTGGAGAAATCAAAATATACTTTCCGTCGCCATTTGTACGTATTACCAACGAATTGTCTTCTAACGGCGTAGGAGTAGATGCGCCTGGAAAAGGGTTGCCCGCAGAATCGGTTGTTCCAATAGTTCCAATTGATTCCTTAGTATTCCAGAACTCCATTCCTTTTTTTGTGATTTCCATGATTTTTTTATTTTCTTTCCAGATTTGAAGTGTGCCTTTAACAAGTTTCAGAACATCACCATAAGCATTAAATGAAGTTTCAAATACTTCTGCGTTGATTGTGCCGACTTTAATAAAATCAGCAACGATCTCTCCTTTAGAAGTCATTGCAATACCAAAGGGACCATTTACTCCATTATCTGAATATCCTAGACCGTTTAAATTCCAGCGCCACACACGCTTCGCATTCGCTACATTTGGAGTATCCATGATAAGAATCTCTGATGGAGCTTTTTCTGGACGAAAAACGACATGTCCGCCGGAATTGCCGGTGATCCATGCCGTTGCGTTCAACACATTTTGAACTAATGTTTCAGTTCGGTTGTCGATTTTCTTTTTTAGTTCTTGCGTCTGCGTGTTTACTGTCGAGGTATAAAGAGATAAGTCATTACCCAAAACAAAATCTTTGTATTTTCCGAGTGTCGGGAAATAAGTGTATTCGACCATGCGCTCTTTTATCTCGATATCTAGTTCTTTCGCCCTCACATGAGCGACATCACCAAAATGTAAAGCTGCTAACTCTTGATACATGTCACCGTATTCGAGCGTATGCTCTAGCGCGACCATACTAACTGTGTGAGTTGCTTTTGGTTCGTGAATACGATCATTATCAAATAAGGTTTTACCCCATTTAATCAATTCATCAACTGTTTTGCAGTCGCCATTTTCTCGTTTTCCAATGCGTCTGTTTTCGTTAGTCACACCATCAGTTTCTAAATATCCATATTCAATAGGCTCTTTGTCTTCGTCATAATCGTTATCAGGAACTCCGCCAATCAAATACAGACTATTGACAATTGATTCTTCATCAATTTCTTCTTCGATTGCTTCTAAATTGATGCCAAAATCAATCCGAAAACCATTATCTGATCCAATCTGTTTTACCAGTTTCAAATCATAGTTATCCATATCAAGTTCCGCGCTAGTCACGCCAGTCAAATTTTGATTACCGTTGTTTGAACCAATGATTGCTTCAATTGGCGCGACTTGTCTTGCTGTAAATTGGTGCGTTGTCCCTACATTCGAAAGATAGTTAAATTTTTGATCAAATGCCAAACTGTTTTTAAGATTGGTCATGATCTGAGACCCATTGCCGTTATCCGTAAACGACTTGACAATAAAGTTCTTATTGGCCATAAAACCAATATGCCGAGCTGTTACAGAAACGGAGGTCAAATTCTTTTTGACATTATAAATTTCAAAATATTGCCACGAACCATCTGGCACCTTCGCTTTTATGAAATTTCCTTTTTTTAAGTAAGACCGATACTGTCCGCTTCTTGAATAGTTACCATAAAAACGATATTGGCCATTCAACACACGATTGATTTCTGGCAAATCTTCCCAGTCAACTAACGACGCTCCGTTCACGCTCAAATCATCTGGCATTTTTTTATAAGCATAAATAAATTCTTGCGTCACAGATACACACTCCTATTCCAGACTTTTATTTCTTTGTATTTTCCAGATATGATTAATTGATTTTTACCAGGATTAAGCGTTGGCCAATCTCCACGAGTAAACAATGGGGCGTCTTCTTGAATTGCCTTTCCTAGCTCAGTATCTATCTTCACGACCCCGGCTAGTGTATTCTCTACAAGCAAAGTTTTTGTACCAATCGTTAGCGACAAATGACCGCCTTCGGACACAATTTCAAAATAGGGTTTTGCTACTTCGTCTCCAGGATCGAAAATATCTTCTCTTGATTCTGTGATAATTATCGGTTGTTCGTTCAATTTCTTTTTTAATGGTTGGCAACGAAAAGTAACATCGAATGTATAAAAGAAGCCCCACTCGTTTTCGAATGGGACTTCTTTATCCATGCTGCAGATAGCATCTAGATACTTGTCTGGATCATTATGAGTGATTAATTGGCTTTTACCAGTAAGCCATCTTTTGACTTCCCTCAGTTTGGAATGTGGGATAGTGATCTCTTCTATTTCTAAATCAAAAGGTTCATAGTCATCAAACGTCTCCGTCAATTCTCCGCTTCGGCCCTGAATCGTGTAAGTTTCGTATCGCTTGTTCGGCATAATATCTGGAAGCTCTGCCTCAATGATGCAATCCATATCAATTACTGCATTCCGATTTTTCCAAATAAAATTTGGTTCATCTGGATTCATAAATTGTCGACTCAAATAGGAACACCCCCCAAATCATAAATAGCCTGTTGGTTTGCTTTAGCAAATTTACGATTCATACGATCTAACTCAGATGGATTGTTTGCATCGACTTTGCCAATGTGGATATGCTGTTCCACTTTGGAAGGCTGTACTTTGCCGCCAATGCCTTTGCGTTTTTCTTCGTCTGATAACGGAGTAACAGTTGTCTTACCGTTTTTGTTCGTAAGCAATTCTGGTCCAGCTTCACCAACGATCGCTTGGCCATTCAATACATGCCCGCCATCTGCCAAATAAGGCAAAGTGGAAATGCTAAAGCTTTTTCCGCCTACGCCAGGAACCCATTTCGGAATTTTAATGTTATTAAGACCACCTAGAAAAGCATTAATTAATCCAATCATTCCATTAAAAGGTGCTTTTGCCATGGCTGCAATTCCATCAAAGATACCACCGAAAATGTTTACAACGCCGTTCCAAGCTCGTTCCCAATCACCTGTAAATATGCCGGTTATAAAATCTATAAATCCGGTAAAAATTCTCTTGCCTGCATCGAAAAAGTTTTGGAAAATTTGTATGATTCCTCCAAAAATATTGCTAATGTATCCGCCCATAAAATTAAATACTTCTACCGCTACATCTGAAACACCTTGGAAGAATGCATTCACACCGTTCCTAAACCATTCAACATTGTTATAAGCCCAAACTAGCCCAGCGACTAATGCGGCTATTGCTATTACAGCTACAGCAAACCAGCCACCAGATAATCCGAATAATTTGCCTAGCCCACTCCACACAGTGGCCAGATCTTTAACCCCGGCGGTGATCTTAGTAACGGAACTCATAAGCGTTCCTATGACAACCAAAGCTGGTCCGATTACTGCAGCTATACCAGCGAGTGTAATAATCCAGTTCTTAGTGCCTTGATCCAGAGAATCCCACCAACCTTTAAAACTCTTCAAAGCATCGATCGCCATTTCAAAGAAAGGCAATAAGCTGATTTGGACGGATTCGCCGACGTCTGCTAAAGCAAACTTCGCATTATTCATCGCACGATTAGCAGCGTCAATAGGATCTTCCGTTTCTGCAAATGTATCAGCCACTGTACCGCCGCTTTCTTTGGCTACTTTTGCTAAATCATCCAAGGTGAACGTTCCTCGTTTGATTGCGTCAACCATTTTATCTGACCCTTTTCCAAATACTTCATTAGCAATTCTCAGCGCTTCTGTTTCATCTTTTGCATTCAGTATTGAATCGATTGTTCCCTTTAATCCGTCTTGTAACGATAGATTGTCTTTGGCATAAACAACTGAAGCTTTAGACATCTTGCTTAACATTGTGCTTGAATCAACCCCAGCTTGCTCAAATTTACCAATTAAGGTCACCCCTTCATCGAAACTCAATCCTAATTGTTTGATTTGAGGTGCACCATCAATCGCCTTCTTCATAAGGTCATCAACTGATTGTCCTGTGTTCTGGGAAGTTTTGGTAGTAACATCTAATACATCGTTTAAATCATCGTAGGATAGTTCATAAGCTTCGATCGATTGTCTAGCATAAATTGCTGCTTGAGAGACATCAGTATTATTGATATCAGCATATTTCAATAGGTAATCTGTCGAATCTTCCAGTTTCTTATCCATGAACCCAAATTGAGTATTGACTTCACCAATCGCTTCTCCGACTGTTTGTAGTTCTAAGTGAGTATTTGAGCCAACGTTTTCAAATGAGGTAGATAAACGATCAGCAACATCGCCTGTTGCGCCTGTCTTTTGTATAATAGTGTCCATAGCTTCATCAACTTCTGAGAATGCGGCTAAACCAGCTGCACCTGCTGCTACAATCGGCGCCGTCACACCGACAGACATTTTTTCACCAACGCCTTTTACTTTCTCACCTGTTTCTTCGATTTTCTGGAGTTTTTTTGCTGTATCAACAGAAACGTCACCTTGTTCTTTTAATGCATCGTTTGTCTGTTCCAATGCTGTACGAAGCTTATTTTCTCCAGTTTCCGAATTAAGCAATTGCTTATATAATTTTTCTGATTCAGCAGAATATTCGCCGGTTTCTTTGACAGATTTTTCATATTCCTCTCTCAGCATTTGAGATCGTTGTTCAGCTAACCCTAATTGCTTTTCTAATTTTTGTTTAGCCGCTCGTAATTTTTCAGTTTGTGTTGCATCCTTATCCATTGCGGACACTTGGTTTTTATACTCGGCAGCAGCTAAGTTCATTTCTTTGTTGATTTCTTTGATTGTTTTCGAATAACTGACTTCGCCATTCGTTTTAAAATTAAGAACGACATCAGATTCTTTACCAGCCATTTATCTTAGCGCTCCTTTCTACCACCAAGGCGATTTATCCATAGTTACAGATTGAGGTGGTTCAAAATCGGTGTTTTGTTGTAACCACTGTAAATAAGATTTGAGCCACAAGTTAGGTGTAGACTTCAAAAAGAAACTCTCACTCCAATTCAATAGAGTGAGAGCAACGTAAATATAAAAACTCCAAGGAGTTCCTATCTCTTCCGATTCTTTTTGTTTACCTTTCTTTTTGCTTGCGTTTTTTGAAAGTCTTGTGGCTTCTTGGATTTTTTTAGGTCTTCCACCTGAAATGTCTGGCTAGCAAAAATTTCCATACAGGTACTATAAGCAGACAACACCTCTCCACTCATTCCCAAAAATTTGAAAATAGTTTCTGGATCTTCCTCTAAACCACCAGTACGCAGCATGGCATAAATCAAGGCACGCATGATTTTTAGATCACTAGGCGATAAGTTAGCAGAAGAAATTTGTCCTTCTTTTTTAGATAGCATGGCATTCATATCAGATTCAAATTGCGAATAATCTCCACCATACACATCTGCTATAAATTCCATCGTTTGCATAGTAAATGAAATAGGGAATTCTGCGCCTTGAATAATGACAACAGCAGAATTCTTTAAATCATCAACATGAATCCCATAATCGGCAAGTCTGGCCATTATTTGCCACCTCCAACTTTAGCCAATGTTTTCCACTGTTCTTCATCGTATACAGGTTGAGCAATGAATTTTTCAAATAAATCCATTGTCGCTTCTTCACGATTCGAATCAAAACTTGCATACATCACATTATTGTATTTCAGTCCTGTAGAAACAAAGTTTGCAGTTACATCATCGATTTTTGTTTCATCTTCAGCAGTAGCGTATTCTTCATCAATTACATTAGATAGTTGCGTGTTTGGATACCATACAGCTTTTTTACCTCCGCCTTCAATATTTCCAATGAATCCAAATGCAAGGTAAGGAAATTCTCGTGCGGTATTTTTACTAAATGTTACTCCGCTTTTTGCAATCATCCCTTTGATTTCATCCATTACCGCAATTGGAATACCTACATGATCCAACGCAATTTCATGTTTTGTTTCTCGGGACACGCGTCGGAACATTTTGCTTGATGCCCATTTTTCCAACGCTGTACCATTGCCTTTGACTCCAATTTTTGTAGCGATAGGCAACCGGACAACTTCACTATAAGTCGGAGCAGTTCCAACAGAATCTGGCGTTGCCATCATCGCGATTAAAATGTCGTCCAATCCTTCAAAATAAAAAGTATCTTGCTTTCCCAATTAAAATCATCCTTCCCATAAATCAAGTATTTTCTTCGTCATGATCTCTTCGATTTTTTCTTTATTTTGTTCATACGTACCGCTTGCAAAGTGTTGTGCTTTTTGTTTTGTCGTACCATTTTCGGTAAAGCGCCAGTAAAAAGCAGTCTCTTCAAACTGGACTTTCACTCGGTCTTCTTCAACAACAACTTTTATTTGTTCGCTCATATGCTTCTTTTTAAGCAGGGACTTAGGAATATTAGGAAGCAACTGCTCTAGGTAAAACTTTGCAGCTTCTTCTAAAGATTCCAATGATAATTTTTTTGGATCAACTCTAGAAAGATTCCCTAAATAATCCGATATTTCAGAAAAACCATTCTTATTACTTGGCATTTTCCATACACCTCACATATGTGTAATAGTTGGTTACGGTATCGTCGTTCTCATCACCTTGTATACCTGTAAAATCTGAATATGGAATACCAGCATTTTGTAACGCTTCTTCAATAACAGCTAAATCCTGTTCTGTTCCAAGTGTGAAAAAAGAAATTTGATAATACGGTAATTTTTTATAGACTTTACCGGATGCCATTTTTTTACTGTTACTCACATTTGAGTACACGATGTATGGATACATCGTCCCTAATCTGGCTTTATCTCTGAACACTGGCAACTTTGTTGATTTCAGCGCTGTTTTCAATTCATCAAAGCTAATCGACATAAGCTAAACTCAACTCCATTTCTCTTGTATCAGGATTCGTATAAATGCGAGTAATGTTATACGTTACAGAATCAATTTTGAGCGCACTTAATTTCTCTGTGATGGATTTATCCCATCTGACTTTAATTCGTCTGACAACGTCTGTCTTGGCTTGCTGTGATAAATATTTTTCTTGAGAAGTCACACCGAGTTCTTCATAGAATATTAGACGCTTGGATTCATAAACCGTAGTTGGACGATCGTTCTCATCTGTTCCTGTTTTGATTTCTAGCAATTCAGCTTTCCATCGCAGATTATTGGTCTGTCGTTTCGGCATTTTGAATCACTCCTTGTACAATAAATGGCGTAATAGCGCTCAAAGCTTTGTCTAACTCATCTTCAGATACTCGGTATTCGTAGGCAATGCCGGCAACCATCAAAATAAGATATTCTTGTTGGCCACCAGTTGCTGTTTTGACATAATCTTTTGCCATATTTAAATAAAAAGAGAGCAAAGAATCATCCATGCCCTCTTCAAAATGAATATGTGATTTGAATTTTTCCTCTAAAGACAATTCTTTAGTTTGCTCTTCCATCTTAACCACCAACTGGTTTTGTAATTTCGTAGCGATATACTGCCGGTTCAAATGGAGAATAAACCAATTGACCATCTAGCAAGTTGTAAATTTGGAATCCAATTTGATTTTTACCAGAGAATTTTTCAACAAGTTTTTGAATTTCCAAGGCACCAATAACTTCTTGAATTTTAAATGCAGAAAAATCGCCAAAATATAAAACTGGTGTGTCTGGTTTACCCTTTTTATCTGCTGCATCTGTCCAATCCACAGGATAGCCAACTAATTGGTAACCTATTCCACCTTCTGCTTGTGTAAATGGACGCAACAAAGGAAATCCATCATCTGTTTTCATTTTTTCAATAGCAGTCAAAGCAGCTCGATTAATAATAAAGCGTCCCTTTTTCATCACTTCTGTCACTGGTGTATTTTTAAATTCGATTAATGCATCATATAATTTTTGCCCAGCACCTGCAGCAGTTAGATCTAAAGGTTTTTCAAATGCTACAGCCTTTTTGGCTAATGCACCAGGATTTTCATTTCCAGTGTCATCACCATTGAACATATAATTGATTTCTTTACGCACATAAGCTTTTTTCAATTCTTCCACAACAATATCTTCAACTGGAACACCAGACATTTTTAGTAATTTTTTAGTTACTGTTGCCAAAGCATCGAATTCGGCAGGATCAAGCAAAATTTCATCAAACTGAATAGCTGTTTCAGCAATATCAGTTGAACGCTCTTTCTTGTTTACATTCGCATCTGCTTTCTTCACAAGAATTGGATATTTGACATCTCCTGATGTTCGCACCACTGTTCCGTATTTACGAAGTAAATTTTCTTCTTGAGCATAAGTAATAACTTCAGATGCAATTACTTCTGGGACAGTAACTGAACCGTTGCCAGCTTCAATCCCTAAAGCTCGAGCTTCTGCTTCAGAAATATTTCCAACTACAAAATTAGCAAATGCTTTTCGTAGTTGTTGATCTTTTTGTTTATTGGTCATTTTTGCACGTGCCTCCAATCCGTTCTTAATTGATCCAAGTAAGCCATCTCGTTGCTGTTGAGTAATCATTCCAGAACGATTTTCTGAATCATCGTTATCCCCATCGTCCCCTTCATCACCTTCATAACCTTCACCTGAACGATTTTCATCGCTTCCAGTCGAGCCGTCTGATCCACCTGTTCCTTCGTCAGCATCTGAACCTTCATCTGATCCATCGGCTTCACTTAGTTCACTTTTGATTCCGTTCAATTCATCAACAACGGCATCAATTTCTTTTGTAATAGCTTCTAAATCAGCTTCGCGTAATTCTCCTGATTCAACTTTTTCACGTAATTCAGTCAATCGTTGTTCACGACGCGCCTTCATTTTTTTCAATAATTCTGTATCCATGTATTTTTCCTCCTACGCTTCTAGCGCTTGATTAATTTTTTTGATTAATTTTTTTCTTTCTTCGACGTTTTTTTCTAATTCATCACGACTTCTTAATGCTGCCTCTGTATCTTCATAAGCCGGCAAAGGAACAATAGAAACCTCATATAATTCCACTTCGCTAATTGTTCGAAGCATAGGTTCTGAATTGTAGTCCCATGTTTCTTCAGTTGGTACAAATCCAAAACTACATTGATTAATGTCTCCGCGTTCCATAGATTTAACCAAGTCTCTTGCTACCGTTGTGTCTGGCAAATCGACTTCGAATTTCAAACCATGATCGTCTTCTGACAATCGAAGGGTTCCGCTTTTGGTTCGCCCTAGTACATTAGACCAATCGTGGTTAAATAAGCAACGTACATCGGAGTTACTAATCGTTCTAGCAAAAGCGCCTGGTGCAATGACTTCACTCAAATCGTCCCATAATAGTGTTGGGCTATTGAATACAGCAGCATATCCACTAATGGTCCTCGTATGAGTTTCTTCATCAGAACGCGTTGAAAGGTTGGTGATGTCAATCGTGCGAATTTCCTTCTTCTTCATTTCCATCACCTCCTTTCAAGTTTTGATCATTCGTTGGTAAGGAATCATCTGTTGCATTTTTCTGGCCAATCATAGACAAGTCATTTGAAATATAGATAGCTTGTGTTTCTGGAGTGTTCTGTTTAGGAAAACCAAGCATTTCTGCCACATTATCTGGACTTGTAATCCCAGTACGAACAATGTTGTAGCCAATATTTGTTTTTGTTGAGTAAGGAACAAAATCCAAAATGTTAATTTTCCATTCCACTCGATAGCCAGAATTAGGCATAAAAAAAAGAGCGGTGTAATGTTCGCTCTTGTTCTTCAATATTGGTTTGATTGCTTTGTTGTGCAGATACATCATCGCTTTTTCGATGTCTGTTTTCATCAACGATTGATACGTATCAACATTGATTCCTAAAAATTTACCTAAGTCTTTTTTATAAACACCTAAATAGTTCAAAATAGCCGCGTCATCAACAGGACTTTTTAACGTCTCGATGGAATATCCTTTTCCCAGAGGAATCATCTTAACAGAATGATCACTGTCATTTTGCGTTCCTTCCAGTTGATCCAATATAGCTTTGACAATTTTCGTTTGGGCGCTATTATTTGGATTGATGTGGGCGTCCAGTTTAAGCATGAACGCAAGTAAACCGCCTTTAGTATATTTATCCGTCAAAACTTTTTCAGCGCTCAGAACGCCTTCCAGAGTGTTTCTTGCAAGATCAATTATTCCAGCACCTTTTAATGAATCAGTTCCGATGTTCTTAATGTGTCGAATCATTTGACCAGGTATTTTTTGTCCATTCATTTCAAATTCTTCTTGAAGTCGTTCATTGATTTTAGTGGTTACACCGTATGCCAAATGAAGCTGGTCCCGATCTGTTAATGGGAATGTCTCACCATTGATCAGTAGGGTATTTGTTTCCAATTTGGTAAATTCGAATCCGGTCAAATAATCATTGGGATTCTTCAAAATTTTTAGCAAGTGGTGGTCCTTCACTTCATTACCGTCTGGACCTATGACAACAGGTGAGGACAACGCTACCTGGTTTGAGATATCCTGGACCAATTCATAAACATCAGAAGATTCCATGATAGAGGAATCTGTTACATATCTTTGACCGTAACGCGTATAGTGGCCAAACATATCCTCGATGTACCCACGCTTTTCCATAAAGGAATAGACTGCATTCGATAACCGATCACGTAATTTCAATATTTCTCACCGCCTTTCTATTTATCTATAGATGGAACTAAGGTAATCATCTAATTCATCCGAATCAATATCTGTCATCTGATTCATCGTTTCCTTATGACCACACAAAAACGCCACGAAACCATCAATCTTTTTCTTTGATTGACGTTTACTTGGCGCTTTTTGTCCGTTGATGTTAGTGATTGCTACAACGTTCAAGGTGCAATAAAGGAACAATGGATTATCAAATTGAATTCGTTTCTCATAAAACAACCGTTCGACATCATCAAAAGGAGCGTTCAACACTTTAGGATATTGGGCAACCTCAACGCATTCCAATCCTAAGTTCTCCAATTTCTCAACAAGTTTGTCGCTCATCGCTGGATCATAATTCACTTGTTGTATATCGTATAAATCCATGCAGTCTTCGATGTACTGCAAGATTTGATCTTGATCAATCATTTTACCATCGCAAAATTCAACAAAACCTTGTTCAGCTAAATCGCTGTAAGGCACGTTATCTTCTTTTTCTCGAAACTCTAAATCTTCATTGGGAATAAAATAAAGCTGCTTCACTTTAAGGACCGCTTTTCCATCTTCATCCCACGTTGGGAAGTTTAAAGACACACAGGTCAAATCTCGTGTGCGTGATAAATCCAAACCAATGTAACAAGGTTCACCACTTAAATTTCCAAGCTCTTGGGTAGTAACCAAACACGGCTCTACTTGATCCTGTTCAAAGAAATTATCCGCACCGTTTACAAATACATCCAAGTGCTTCGTTAGAAACTCGGCTTTTGAATGTGCTGAACGTTGTGCCGTTTTAAACGCTGACTCCAAGGCGGAAAGATCAACTGATATTCCCCAGTTAGGATTGCACATTTCCCAAACTTTTCTATCCGTCCAATCATAGTTTTTATTTGGTTCATAGATTAGAACAAAGTTCGAATCATTATCATCACGTTTCAACACTTCTTTTGCTTCACGATATACGCGCATTCCAACAGACGATGAACCTTTCCCAGCAGTTGAAATATTAAACATCAATGGTTGTGGCAAAGAGATTTGTGCAGACTTAAAATTGTCATACTGTTCCATTTTCTCTTGCTTATGCAGCTCATCATTCAATACAAAATATGGATTAGAACCCTCAATGTTATCGATATTCTTCGTTTGAACAATAAATTTATTCGAATAAGCCATATCTTCATGAATATAATCATAAGTAATACTAGAAACAGTTCCCTTTGGTCCTTTGAATATTTTAGTTCCTTCAAGTAGGATTGGATTGTTTAATATTGTAGCTGCAAAAGGTTTGGCAGCATATTGAGCTTGAGCAAAGTCAGAAGCGCATGCATAACAATCGACTGACAAAGCACCTTCTCCATACATTGCATAGCCTAATGAACCGACAGCAATCAATGTTTTACCGTTCTTTTTAGGGATTTGGACATACGCTTCACGAGTAACACGGACAATTTGCCCTTTTTCATTTTCTTTAACCCATCCATACATCCACGAGTAAATAAATTTTTCCCAAGGTTCTAAAATGAATGGCTTTCCAACCATCTCACCTTTTGTGTGAACAATAAACGACTCAACCCAGTCCATCATTTCATTCGCACGATCTACATCAAACCAAATATCTTTACGTTTTTTCCACCGATACCAACGATCCACTGCCAAACGAACAGTTTTAGGATATTTCCCAGGTTTCTTTCTTACTTCTTTTGCAAATAAATCGGCATAATTTACACCAGGTTCGATCATTTTTCAGTACCTGCCTTCTTACGCCATTTGTTTCTGTGCGCTGCTAGTTCATCTACTGGCTTTTCTTCTGGACGTGTAATTTCTTCATCTTTTCTTGCAGTCGATCCGCCAGTTATTTGTCTACCAGTTTTAGCCTTATTCGTTAGCCCCAACAAATCTAGAGCTTTCATTTTTTTATCTGCCCAAGTTTCTACTTGCTGCGCCAATGGATGCTTCGATTGATTAGTGGCCCCTGATTTATTCGTGAATTTTTGCGTCTCCGGAAAACCTTTTTCCTTCCACAAAAGATATTTGTGTTGGTAAATTTCAAAAATATCCAAATATGATTCGATTAATGGATCAAGAGTGATGGTGTACAAATCAGACAAATTCATTATTTTTAAAATACGAGCTTTTTCAGCACTTACTTTTTCATCAACAATCGCTTTACGTTGCACTTTAGTCGTCATATTTTTATACACCCCCCTTTGTTTTTTGAAAAATTTGACCTAACGATGCGCGTGACTCCCCGCTACCCTATCTCCCCACGCGAAAAAATTTTGAAAATGGATAGGGGGGGTTAATTAAAATACGAAGGAAAAACTTTTTTGTCTTCTGTTTCGTTTTCAACAATTGGATGACATTTTGAACATAAAAGCATGAGATTGTTTGGATCAAGCTTAAGCAGTTCATTGTCTTTGATGGGTACAATGTGATGGACATGTGCCCTCTTGCCGAAGATAAACTGACCGCATCGCTGACAGTGACCACCTTCTCTTTCATAAATAAATTGACGCATATCCTTCCATGCCTGTGTTCGATAGAATGGTTTGTTCTCATGATGATAAACAGACTTTGCTTGTTGCTTCTTCTTACGTGATTTGCTTGATCGCTTGTGTTCAGCACAATAGATCCCCTTTGCTATTTTGTTCGTGCATCCGTCAAACTGACAGTATTTCATTCTGCTTCACGAATAAGATTTATGATATCGCCTTTTGCACGGATAGCACCAGGAATATCAATACCATGTTTCTTAGCATATGCACGCAATTCTTTTGCAGTCATATTGTCCAGTTCATCCGTATCTTCAGTGGACTGATCATTAGTAGCTTCGTCTCCATCAAAATCAGCAGCAGTGTTTCCATCGCTATCAAGAATTTCACTGCTATTAGTAATAAGTTCACCATTAACAGCCACAAACGTTTTACCATCACTTAATATTCCTTTTTCTTCCGTTGCTTCAAAATCAGGTTCTTGACCTTTCGGAACTACGACAGTCTTTTTCTTTTCTGAATCCCAATACTCTGTTCCTGTGATGGATGTTCTAATTTTGATCATTGCCATTTTGATTCTCTCCTTTGTAATTTGTGCTAATTACTTTTGCACCCATTCGTTCATACCATTCAACAGTTTCCTGCAAATTGGGTAAAGTGTGGGATAATAAAGAAATAACCAACACATCCATTGCTATCCCACGATTATCTTTATCTACTTGCACATTTGCATAGGTGCCGTTCCAATTGTTTCGTAAACCAGTAGGACTGTTCTCTGCTTCTATTGCTTTCTTATAGACATCTCCCATATTCGTTGGGACATTCGCCATAAGCATTGCCTCATGAAAATCATTCATAGATAAAACTCCTTTCAAAATAAAAAGACCACTCAAAGAGTGATCTAATATGTAAAAACTACATCTCAACAATGAGATGCAGTTATACCTCTGTACGGTTTTACTGACAGGCAGTTATGGATTACCGTAAACTAAAGTCATTGGCAAGGAATCGAACCTTGCATGGTTGCCGAAGCATTAACCTAGCACACATGCTTAGCGTCTATCCTTTCCG
>NZ_JAKZIW010000037.1:0-21601 GCF_031143325.1 Enterococcus sp. FR204
GTTTCTTCATACTCAAAACTAAACGGCAGGATCACAGCCTCTTACTTATACTTATTCACAAAATCCAATGTCTGCTGGTAACAATTTTGCGATTCTTTTAACGTGTAATCAAATTGGTATTCATGAGTAATCTCTTTTTTGTATCTGTATAAAACAAGGATTGCACGGGTACTTTTAATTCTGTCAATCGGTTTTCTAATGCTTGACCTTGTTCTTGGAATGAGTAAGCATTTCCGTCAGTTATATACGTTGGCGGAAATTCCTTAGAAACATGGTCAGCCACACTGGCTTCTTTCAATTGCTCACTCGTTTTCCAATCTTTTGTTCCAATCAACGACCACGCAACGGTTTTGACGAAAAACTTCATAAATCGATCATCCGAATGCTGCTGTGCTGTTAGCTTCAAATCAACAGGTCCGCAATAAGAAATGGTTCCTTTCAGACTATCTTTTGGAAGTAGCTGTTTGATTTTCATTTGTTTAGCATACGCGTCATTCGTTTGTATAGCTGCATATTGCAATGCGATTTGTGAACCTGCACTATCTCCACCAAAAAATAATTGTTCCATGTCTAGCAATTTGTCGTCTTTTTCTTCAGCTAATAAATCTTTGATCAGTTCATTCACTTGAAGAACTTGATTAGGGTATTCTGAATCAGGCGCTAATTCATAATTCATCGCAACCACTGCGATGTTGGCGTCTGAAACTAATTTTGTCGCAAATTCTTTGACACCCGATTTATCTCCGCCGACGAATCCTCCACCATGTACCCAAAATAGAACAGGAACAGGCCCCTTGCTGTTTTTTGGATAGTAGATGTCATAAGTATTCTCTTTATATTTGGACTCATACGTCAAATCTGTTTTTTTCGTCACGTTTTTTTCTGCTTGATCGAACGTTTTTTTATCAGTGATTTGAACAGTATTTGAAAACATATGGTTGATCAAGAATGCTCCAGGTCTGGGGGAAAGCTGGAAGGCAAGAAAGATTGCAAACGCGATCCCAAGAATGATTCCGAAGAACCATCCGATAAATTTAAGAATTTTCTTTTTCATAAGGCTCCCTCAGTAGTTAGTATTAAGCATTCTGATTATACCATAGTGTTATTTCCTATCAAGCTCTCCTAGATGATTTAATGATTTTCCCCAAACTTCTTCTGCAATGCTTTTGACAAAAGAAATTTTTTCCATTGTTCTTCAAACAAAACATTTTCTTCTTCTGTTGAAGCAAATCCACATTGAGGACTCAAGCACAAACGATCCAAAGGCAGATATCGTGTCGCTTCGTAGATCCGGTTAATCACTTGCTGGTGCTCTTCCATTTCGCCATTTTTCGTTACAGTCAAAATCTAAGACAACTAATTTATCTTCAGAGACTTTCTCTAAAAGAACAAAGCTCCCAGCACGTTCACTATCGTATTCTAAATAGTAGGCACGGACATTTTCTTGAGTAAAATAATGGGTCTGCTACGTCGTCATAACCCCCTGATGCCGCCCAAATCGAATAATAATTTCCGCGTCAAATATGTATATTTAGTGTTGAATCATTTGAGAATATGAAAATAAAAATCTTTTTGATCAATCAGTTAATCAAATTGAAATAACGAAAAATCTGAGACAGAATGACGTTCATTCTGACCCAGATTTGATTTTGCACAACTCATCAGTCCTTATTGGCAAATCGCCAAAATAATGTAGACTAACTAAAAAGACTAAGAAACAATAACAAAAGTTAACGCTTCTTAGTCTTTCTTTAGCACGTCTATTTATTAAAGATTTTAGGGCCTTTTCTCATGTTTTTACGATCATTCTTAGGTGTTTCCATTTGTTTGGATCGGCCTCCACCTTGTTTCTTTTTGATCAATTCTTTCATTTTTTCTTTTTGGTCCATTTTTATTCTCCTTTAACGAATGAAGCGACTAATTCGATATGATGGGTTTGCGGGAAAAGATCTACAGGCTGAACTTTCTTCACAACATAACCTGCTTCTGCAAATAACTTAGCATCTCTTGCAAAAGTTGCTGGATTACAAGAGATATAGACGATTCGTTCTGGTGACATTTCGATTGCTGATTCAATAAAATGATGATCTAATCCTTTACGTGGAGGGTCTACTACGATCACAGATGGTTTGACCCCTTTTTCTTGCCATTTTTTCATGACTTTTTCTGCTTTTCCGACTTCATAATGAACATTTTCGATTTTATTATTTAAGGCATTGAACTGTGCATCTTCAATTGCTTCTGGAATAACTTCCATCCCATATACCTTATCTACTCTGTCAGCTAGAGACAATCCGATTGTACCTATTCCTGAATAAGCATCGATCACAATGTCTTTTTTATCCAACTCGGCAAATTCGATGGCTGTTTGGTACAAATACTCTGCTTGTTGAGTATTTACTTGATAAAATGACTTCGCTGAGATTCGATAGGTTTTTCCTAATAGCTGATCTTCGATATAGTCTCTGCCATATAAAACTTTTTCTTTGTCTCCTAAAATCACATTTGTTTTTTCTTCATTGATATTTTGGATGACCGAAACCACTTCTGGCAATTCTTCATGAATGGCTTCAGCAATTTCCTTGGATTTAAAGAATTTTTCTTTACGAGTAACTAAAACGACCATCATTTCATGGGAATAATGACCACGACGGATAATGATGTGACGAAGCTGTCCTTCATTTTTTTCTTCATTATATCCTCGTACTTGGAACCGTTGCAAGATATCTCTGACTACTTTGATTGCTTGATCGATGACAGGATCTTGGATATAAAAATCTTCGATAGGGACTAGATCATGACTATTCTTTTTGTAAAAACCGGTGGCTAACTGTCCATCGATACGGCGAACAGGGATCTGTGCTTTATTACGGTAGCCGAATGGTTCTGCCATTCCGACCGTTGGAAGTACAGGAACTTCTGGCATCTTAGCAATCTTCGCCATTACATGCTCTACTTGTTTTTGTTTGAAGACAAGCTGTTGTTCGTACTTCAAATGGGCTAAAGGTGCGTTACCTGTGCGAAGTAATGCATTGTTTTCTACAGGCTGACGATCAGGTGATTGTGTAATAAATGTTTCGACTTTTCCATATCCAAACTTATTGCCTGCTTTTACTACTAGTATTTCTACTTCTTCTCCAGGGAGTGCATTTTCGATAAATAATGGATAACCATCGATTTTTGCTACCCCCATTCCTTCATAACTCAAGTCGACGATTTCGACTGTATATCGTTCGTTTTTCTTTACTATTTGCTGTTCTGTCATATTTTGCTCCTTTAAGCCTATTTTTCAATACTACTGAACTCTACTATAAATCAGCTAATTACACAACTAAAACCGGCACTGACCTTACTACGTTCAGCACCGGCTTTTGATTAATTCTTTTGATTAGGTGTTTCGTCTGCTATTTTTCCGTCACCGTCGATATCTTCATCCGTTAAACGTTCGACTTCTTTTACAAATTCTTTGCTAACAACCTCTAATTCTTCTTCATCTGTGCCTGTGATTGCTTCATCAGGAATCTGATCGGTATTGGCAAAGAACTCAATATGCTGATGAAGATTTTGGAAATGCATCGGTGCTTCCCCACCATATTCACCATCTAAGTTGATCATTACTGGTCGATTGATATCATCTTCTGTTTCGACGAACAAACTGCTTGTTTTGGTATAGATTACTCTTGGATCATCGACATGTCGACCGCCATTTAGCATGAGTGCCGCAATATGCAAGATCTCAAAGATATTTGCTGTCTTCACAATGATTAAAGAAAACTTCCCATCATCCAATTTGGCATCTGGCGCGATCTGTTCGAATCCTCCAACAGAGTTCGTCAGCCCTAGGAAAAACATCGAAGCATTTCCGATATATTCCCCTTCATCATACTTCAAGCGCATTTTGATGGGCTTTACTCGAGGGAGCATCTCTGCTCCTTTTGCAAGATAAGCAAGATAACCAAAAATACTCTTTAGTTCTGATGGAACTTCATAAGTCAATTCTGTCAAATAGCCACCTGCAGCGATATTGATGAAGTAACTGTTATCAGAAAGGCCGATGTCCATTTTTACGGTTTGGTGTTTTTTTATCACTTCTGCTGCTGCTTTAATATTATCTCTAGGAATTTTTAATGCTCGAGCATAGTCGTTCGTTGTACCAGCTGGGATGATGGCCATTTTAGGACGGTGTTCAAGCGGAGCGATTCCATTAACCACTTCGTTGATTGTGCCATCGCCACCAGCTGCCACTACTAGATCAAAACCTAGTTCTGCGACTCTACGTGCTTCATTCTTGGCTGAATCTGGTTCTGGTGTAGTTGCATAGGCGCTGGCTTCAAATCCTGCTTCTTCTAATGCCTGTAGGATATCCGCCAAATTTTTTTTCAATAATTCTTTTCCCGAGGTGGGGTTATAAATTACGCGTGCTTTTTTCATTTTCAGCCTCTATCGTTTCGCTAATTCATCTTTAAGTAGCTTATTCACGACACCAGGATTTGCTTGTCCTTTAGTTGCTTTCATGATTTGACCGACTAGGAAGCCAACCGCACGATCTTTTCCATTTTTGAAATCATCGACAGATTGTTGGTTGTTATCCAAAATTTCATTAATGATTGGAAGAAGTTTGCTAGGATCAGATAATTGTACCCAACCATTTTTCTCAACAACTTCTTGCGCTTCTCCGCCATTTGTGATCAATTCACGGAAGACTTTTTTGGCGATTTTTGAGCTGATCGTTCCATCGGCGATCAAACGAATCATTCCTGCTAAGTTCTCAGGTGTCAATTTTGTCTCAGCTAATTCCAGTTTCTCACTGTTCAAGTAAGCAGAAACTTCACCCATCAACCAGTTAGATGCTTGCTTGGCATCTGCACCATTTTCCAAAACAGCTTCAAAAAAATCAGACATTTCTTTTGTAAGTGTCAATACCATTGCGTCATACTCTGGAAGTCCAAACTCACGGATATAGCGTTCGCGACGAGAAGCTGGCATCTCAGGCAAACTAGCTTTTACTTTTTGAATCCATTCGTCATCGATCACGAATTTCGGGATATCAGGCTCTGGGAAGTAACGATAATCACTAGACCCTTCTTTGACACGCATCAAAACTGTTTTATTCGTTGTTTCGTCAAAACGGCGTGTTTCTTGTTGGATTTCTCCTCCTGAAAGAAGGACTTTTGCTTGACGTTTTTCTTCAAAAGCTAAACCTTTTTTCACGAAAGATAAAGAGTTCAAGTTTTTCAATTCTGCTTTCGTACCGAACTCTTCTTGTCCATAAGGGCGAAGAGAAATATTGGCATCACAGCGCATAGAGCCTTCTTCCATTTTCACATCGCTGACTTCTGTAAATTGGATAATTGATCGCAATGCTTCTAGATAAGCGTATGCTTCTTCTGGTGAACGCATATCAGCTTCAGAAACGATTTCGATCAAAGGCGTGCCTTGTCGGTTCAAATCAACGTAAGAATAACCGCCAATACCATGCATGTTTTTTCCAGCATCTTCTTCTAAATGGACACGTTCGATCCGGATTTTTTTCTTTTTACCTTCTACTTCGATTTCGATCCATCCGTCATGACCGATTGGTTGATCAAATTGGGAAATTTGATATGCTTTTGGATTATCTGGGTAAAAGTAATTTTTCCGGTCAAAATGAGTATCTTTAGAGATTTCACAGTTTAATGCCAAAGCTGCTTTCATCCCGAATTCCAGCGCAGCTTTATTCATTACTGGCAGCACGCCTGGATAACCCCAGTCGATCACGTTTGTATTGCTGTTTGGTTCTGCACCAAAATGAGCTGGCGCTGGAGAGAAAATTTTTGAGTTGGTTTTTAACTCGACGTGGACTTCTAGTCCAATGACTGTTTCAAAATTCATTCGTCTTTCCCTCCTAAAATAGCTGGTTGTTGTGTGTGGAATTCTGTTGCTTGTTCAAACGCATATGCCGCTTGATACATCGTTTTTTCATCAAAATAATTACCGATGATCTGCAATCCAACTGGTAATCCTTCTGATAAACCTGCCGGTACAGACATACCTGGAAGTCCAGCCAAGTTGACAGGGATCGTTAAGATGTCACTCATGTACATTGTGATTGGATCGTTAATGTTCTCACCGATTCCGAATGCAACTGTTGGTGAAGATGGCCCGATGATCAAGTCATAATCTGCAAAGACTTTTTCAAAATCTCGTTTGATCAATGTACGGACTTGTCCTGCTTTTTTGAAGTAAGCGTCATAATAACCCGCACTTAAGGAGAATGTACCTAACATGATACGGCGTTTTACTTCTTCACCGAATCCTTCTGAACGTGAGTTGACATATACATCATCTAATGATTTCACATTTTCAGAGCGATAACCGTAGCGGATACCATCGAATCGTTGCAAGTTGGAACTTGCTTCTGATGAGGCAATGATATAATAAACAGCCACACCGTATTTTGAATGAGGCAAGCTGACTTCTTCCACAACAGCACCTAATGAACGGAATGTTTCTGCTGCTTTCAATACAGCTTCTTTTACGCCAGGGGCCACACCTTCGCCTAAGTATTCTTTAGGTAAAGCAATCTTCATTCCTTTGATGTCGCCTGTCAGTCCCTCTGCAAAATTAGGAACTGAAACGCCTGAAGAAGTACCGTCTTTTTCGTCATAACCGCTGATAGCTGTCAATGCTAATGCATTATCTTTCACCGTACGGGTCATTGGTCCAATTTGGTCAAGAGATGAAGCAAAGGCAATCAAACCAAAACGTGAGACACGGCCATAAGTAGGTTTCATCCCTACGATGCCGTTAAAAGCTGCTGGTTGGCGGATACTTCCCCCAGTATCACTACCTAAAGAAACTGGAATTTGTCCAGCTGCAACTGCTGCTGCAGAACCACCAGAAGAGCCACCAGGTACTTTTGTTGGGTCCCAAGCATTTTTTGTTTTCTTGAAATAAGAAGTTTCTGTACTTCCACCCATAGCAAATTCATCCATGTTTAGCTTACCAACAGGGATCATATCTGCTTGATAGATTTTATCCATGACCGTTGCATCATAAATTGGTTCAAAATTGTAAAGGATCTTAGATGCAGCGGTTGTCAAGATATCTTTTGTTACGATATTATCCTTGATACCAATTGGAATACCAGCAAGGACGTTGCTTTCATCAATCCCTTTTTCATCTAAAGCTTTTGCCTGTTCCAATGCTTTTTCTTCGTTCAATGTAATGAATGCTTCGACCTCAGGCTCTGTTTCTTTGATTCGTTCAAATGTTGCTTTTGTCAAATCTTGTACAGTGATTTCTTTCGATACAAGCATATGATGCAGTTCTTCTAGAGAACGATTGTGTAATTCTGTCATTATGCGCCAGCCTCCCCATTATCGATGATTGCGGGTACTTTGATAAAGCCGTCTTCTGTTTCCGGCACATTTTTCAATAATTCATCGCGGTTCCATCCAGCTTGCGCCCGATCTTGTCGCATCACGTTTACTGTTTCAACCACATTCGACGTAAATGGAACACCTTCTGTATCTACTTCTTCCAGCATTTCAACCATATCGATGATTTTACCTAATTGGTCGGTAAAACTTGCAAGTTCTTCATCTGCGAACGCAAGTTTTGCTAATTTGGCAACGTGTTTCACTTGTTCTTCACTAATCGCCATACTACCCCTTCTTTCTAAACGAGTTAAAAACTTTGCTCTCTATTTTAACACAAGAGTGCCGTGTCTGAAATTGTTTATTGAAATTTGTCTGAAAAAACTCATTTTTCATTCTTCTACTGAGCGACTTTTAGCCAATGCATCTGCCATTTGATCTTCTGTCCAAACTTCGATTCCTAATTCTTGTGCTTTGGTCAGCTTGCTGCCAGCATCTTCTCCTGCTACCACGATATCCGTTTTTTTCGATACGCTACCAGTCACTTTCCCGCCAAGATTTTCGATCGTCTCTTTTGCTTCTTCACGAGTAAATCGTGTTAGTTTACCAGTAAGGACTACTGTTTTTTCTTTAAAAGGAGACTCGACTTCTTGCAATTGGGCATTTCGAAGCCCTTTATATTCGAAATTGACGCCTGCTTGTTTTAATTCATTCATCAATTCATGGACTTCTTCGTTACTGAAATAAGTGACTACACTGTCGGCAATGATATCACCGATCGTATCAAGCGCAATAATCGACTCATAGTCACTTTTACTCAATGTTTCTAGATCACCGAAATGTTCTGCTAAAATTTTTGCTGCTTTCGCTCCGACATGTCGGATTCCTAACCCGAAAATCAACCGCTCGACCGAATTATCTTTGCTGTTGTCGATTGCTGTCAAAATATTATTTGCTGATTTTTCTTTTATTTTGTCCAACGTCAATAACTCTTCTTCTGTCAATTTGTAAAGATCAGCAACATCTGCTACTAGTTTTTTATCATACATCTGTTCTAGTACGCGCGGCCCCAACCCATCGATATTCATCGCATTTCTTGAAACAAAGTGGTTCAAACCTTCTTTCATTTGAGCAGGGCATTTAGGATTGATGCACCGTAAGGCTACTTCTTCATCCAAATGGACAAGTTCACTTCCACAAACTGGACAATGTGTAGGCAATTGGTATTCTTCGCTGTCTTTAGGTCGTTTATCTAACACGACTTGCGAAACTTCTGGGATGATGTCTCCCGCTTTATAAATCAGAACTGTATCTTTCAAGCGGATATCCTTCAACTTAATATAATCACCGTTATGCAGGCTGGCACGGCTTACTGTCGTTCCTGCTACTCGGACTGGTGTCATGATAGCTGTTGGCGTTACTACCCCTGTTCGACCGACTGTCCATTCGATGTTTTCGATTAGCGTTTCAACTTCTTCTGGCGGAAACTTGTAAGCTGCTGCCCATCTCGGTGCTTTGACAGTAAAACCAAGTTGATCTTGTAGCGAGAATTCATTCACTTTGATGACGATTCCATCGATTTCATAGGGCAAATCCACACGTTTGTCATGATATTCTTCAATGTATGACCACACTTCATCAATCGAATGACATAGACGTTTTTCCCGATTCGTGTGGAATCCAATTTTTTCTAGCTCTTCTAGCGCATCATACTGGGTTTTTGCTTGCATAGGACCGAAATCAGCTACTGTGTATAAAAAAGTGTCCAGATTTCTTTTCGCTGTGATTTTAGAATCTAACTGACGCAAAGAACCAGCTGCGGCGTTCCGAGGATTCGCAAAGATATCTTTTCCCTCTGCTTCTCTGTCTTGGTTCAATTGGACAAATGACCGTTTTGGCATGAAACATTCGCCTCTTACTTCGATGTTCATTGGTTCTTTTAATTTGATTGGGACCGACCGGACAGTTTTTAGGTTTTCAGTGATGTTTTCTCCTACAGTTCCATCCCCGCGAGTCGCACCTCTCACGAAATTTCCATCTTCATAACGCAAAGAAACGGAAAGTCCATCTATTTTTAGTTCACAGCAATAGTCAACTACACGTCCCACTGCTTTTTGTACACGTTGATCAAAAGCTATCAGCTCTTCTTTGCTGAAAACGTCGTTCAAACTGTAAAGCGGAATATCATGAGTGACTTTTTCAAAACCTTCTAATACTTTTCCGCCTACTCGTTGAGTGGGAGAATCAGACGTGATCAAATCAGGATATTGTTCCTCGATTGCTACTAATTCTGCGTATTCTTTATCATAAACATAGTCTTCCACTGTTGGTTTATCTTCTACGTAGTATTCGCGAGACCATTGGTTCAGTCTTGTACGAAGTTCTTCTGCTCGTTTAGCAGCTTCGTCAATCGTCATTTCATGTTCCATCATTTACCCTCCACTACTAAGCTTTTTCAATTGGCGCAAAGGCAGCCAAAAGACGTTTTACTCCTTGACTTGGGAAAGCCACATCTAGTTCTAGATCCTTCGACGTCCCGCTTACTCGGACGACTGTTCCTAGACCCCATTTTTTGTGTTTGACTTTATCTCCAGGTTTCCAGCTGTTATTTTCCCCTCCAGTAGCACTTTTAGAGGGAACAACCGCTGTCTCTGGCTGTTTATAGCTATATGCTGTTTTTTTAGCGAATACAGGTGTTTTTTTAGGCGTAGGACGCATGCCTTCGATTTCCAGTAACTCCTGATCGATTTCTTCTACAAAACGAGAAGGTCGGTTATATTGCGTCCGTCCATATAATGTTCTGGAGAAAGCATTTGTTAAATACAACGCTTCTTCTGCTCGCGTGATCCCCACATATGCGAGACGGCGTTCTTCTTCCAGTTCGCTTTCTTCCATCAATGCTCGAGATAAAGGAAAAACCCCCTCTTCTAGACCAATCAGGAATACAACTGGGAATTCTAATCCTTTGGCTGCATGCAAAGTCATCAATGTCACTTGGGAAGCATCTTCTTCTAAATTGTCAATGTCGGAAACAAGTGCCAGATCATTTAAGAAGACCGTTAGTTTTTCTTCTGGTGCATCAGCGTCTTCTTCATTTTGCTGTTCGAATTGTTTGTCAAATTCTTGTGTGACCGTTAAAAATTCCTCCAAGTTTTCGATGCGTGCTTGTGCTTCTAATGTATTTTGGATTTTTAAGTCTTCTAGATATCCGCTACGATCCAAAACCTCTTTCGTCAATTCTGTCACTGTCAAGTATGGGATCATCTGAGTGACTTCTTGGATCATCTCTCCAAATGCACCTAATTGCTGTCCTGCTTTTCCACCGATATTTGCCAGATCCACATTTTGCGCTGCTTCAAGCAGTGGCCATTCATGAAGAGAAGCAAAACTGCGTAGTTTTTCGATAGATCCTGGTCCGATGCCTCGTTTGGGCGAATTAACGATACGCTCAAAACTGATTGAATCTTGAGGATTTGCCAGCACATTCAAATACGCTAAAATATCTTTGATTTCTTTACGATCGTAGAACTTGTGCCCTCCAACCATTTTATAAGGAATATTTGCTTTCAACAGAGTTTCTTCCATTACCCGAGATTGTGCGTTCGTCCGGTACAAGATGGCAAAGTCGCCGTAATTCCGATGATTGCTTCGAATCTCTTCTTGCATCCGGTCTACGATAAAACGGGTTTCGTCTCGTTCATTATCTGCACGGTAGTAAGTGATCTTGTTTCCTTCTTTGTTTTCTGTCCACAAGTTTTTTGGTTTTCGATTGCTATTGTTTTCAATGACTTGGTTTGCTGCGCTAAGGATGTTTTTCGTGGAGCGATAGTTTTGTTCTAGCAAAATTACTGCAGCATCTGGATAATCTTTTTCAAAATCCAAGATGTTCTGCATATCTGCACCGCGCCAGCCGTAAATACTTTGATCTGCATCTCCCACGACGCACAGGTTCCTAAATCTACCTGCCAATAAATTGACTAGCGTATACTGTGCGTGATTTGTATCTTGGTACTCATCTACATGAATATAATGGAATTTGTTTTGATAATATGTGAGTGAATCAGGATGTTCTTCAAATAATCGAATCGTATTCATGATCAGGTCGTCAAAGTCCATACATTGATTATATTGAAGCTCTTTTTGGTAAGCAGCATAACATTTTGCCGCAATCTCTTCGTAATAACTGCCTTGCATTTTTGCAAAATCCTGAGGGGTCTGCAGGCTGTTTTTTGCTTGAGAGATTGTTCCTAATATACTTCGAGGATCATATTTTTTCGGATCAATGTTCAGTTCTTTTAGTATCCGTTTCATCAAGGTCAGCTGTTCAGAAGAATCGATGATTGTAAAGTTCCGGTTATACCCGATAAAATCAACATCTCTTCTTAAAATACGCACACACATCGAGTGAAAAGTCGATACCCAGACATCTTCGCCTCCAGATGCGAGAATCGCATTGACACGTTCTTTCATTTCTTTTGCAGCCTTATTGGTAAAAGTAATCGCTAGGATGTTCCAAGGATTGACTTCTTTTTCCTCAATCAAATAGGCAATGCGGTGTGTCAGCACTCTCGTCTTTCCACTTCCTGCACCTGCCATTAGCAGTAATGGTCCGTCAGTGTGAAGAACAGCTTCTTTCTGACGGGGGTTCATCCCGTTTAATAATTCAGCTTTGGATGACATTAACAACATCCTTTCTTTTATCAATCTTGTTAATTATAGCATTTTCTTGGCTTTCATTAAACTAGCTAGTTCAAAATCATTTGTTTCTTTTTATGGATTTTTCCTTGTCAATTCGTTGATTTCGCGCTAAATTAAAAGAAAGCGAGGCGTTTGAATGGAAAAAAAAGGAAAAATCAAGAAATTAGATAAGACTCAGATATATTTTATTCTAAAAGGAATATTTGTTGGACTGCTGACAGGAATCGTCGTTAGCCTGTTTCGATTATCTATCGAAAAGCTAAGCGATTTAGTTCGAAGTATCTATGAAATGAGTCGGGAACAGCCGATTTACTTAATTGGCCTAGCTATTTGCTGCATCCTTGCAGCATTTTTCGTGGGTTATCTGGTCAAAAATGAACCGGATATCAAGGGAAGCGGGATTCCACAAGTAGAGGGACAGCTTCGCGGGGAATTATCAATGAACTGGTTCCCTGTTTTATGGAAAAAGTTCATTGGCGGTGTACTTTCAGTTGGTGCGGGCCTTTTTCTAGGTAGAGAAGGACCTTCTATACAGCTTGGCGCATCCATTGGACAAGGAGCTGGACAATTGTTTCGGAGTCCATCTTCAGAAGAAAAGATTTTAATTTCTAGCGGTGCAAGTAGCGGACTTGCAGCAGCATTCAATGCTCCTATCGCAGGATTACTCTTTGTTTTAGAAGAAATCCATCACTCCTTTTCTCCACTTGTTTGGCTGACATCATTTGCTTCAGCAATCACTGCTAACTTCGTCTCTCTTTACTTTTTCGGCTTGAGACCTGTTTTATATCTAGGTGATCTTCCTTCTTTGCCGTTGAAATATTATGGTTCCTTAGTGATCTTAGGAGTACTTCTAGGCGTCTTAGGTTTTATTTATCAGAAGGTCTTGCTGGCTTTGCCAAAATTTTACAACCGATTGCCTTTACCAGCTTATTTTCACGGGTTCGTTCCTTTCTTGCTGATTTTGCCAATTGGTTATTTATGGCCTAGTACTCTAGGCGGAGGCAATCAAATCGTTTTAGCTTTTGGACATGCTTCCTTACCAATCATTATGATTATCGGTTTGTTTGTTCTTCGATTCGTTTTTTCCATGATTTCTTACGGTGGTGGTCTTCCAGGGGGGATTTTCCTTCCGATATTGACATTGGGGGCTTTAATCGGTAGCTTTTATGGAAACATTATGGTTGATTTCGGGATGGATCCAATCTACATCAAGGATTTTGTCGTTATTGCCATGGCTGGTTATTTCACAGCGATTGGAAAAGCACCGCTGACAGCAATTATTTTAGTGACAGAAATGGTTGGCTCTCTTAATCATCTGATGCCTTTAGGATTGGCTGCTCTTGTTGCTTATATCGTCAATGACCTTCTCGGCGGTAATCCAATTTACGAATCATTATTGGAACGTCTACTTGGAAATACTCAGACCGCCTCACTAAAAGGTGCAAGGACAACTTTTGATTTTCCAGTAACGGCAGAGAGTTCTTTAGACGGTTTAATGGTACGAGACTTCAATTGGCCTAAAAATATGCTGCTAATCTCTATACGCAGAGGAAATCAGGAAATCTTGACTCACGGTGATACGATCATGAATGTAGGAGATATTTTGGTTATCTTGACTGATGAAGCAAACTTGCCAAGAATCAAGCAGGAAATCGAGGCTAAATCTTCTATCACAAATTTGAAGCAATCATTTTAACGAACATGGAAAAACTATTTTACAACAACTATTCATCTACACTACTTGATTCTATATGATTCTATAAAAAAAGAAGAGGCTGGGAAAACCCAGCCTCTTCTTTTTTATTTCTATGCTTCTGCTGCTGCAGGAGCTTTTCTCAATAACCCATAAATCACACCAGATACGACTGCTCCGATAGCAATAAACACCAAATACATGACCGGGTGACTCAGTAAGAATACAACGAAAATCCCGCCGTGAGGAGCCAGTAATTTGATCCCGAAAGCTCCGACTAATCCGCCAGTTAAAGCAGAACCAATAATAAAACTTGGAATGGCACGAATCGGGTCAGCAGCTGCAAATGGAATCGATCCTTCCGTGACAAACGATAGTCCCATCACGATGTTCGTCAAACCAGCATCTTGATCTGTTTTGCTGAATTTATTCTTAAACAAACGTGTAGCAACGAAAATTGCCAATGGAGGTACCATTCCTCCAGCCATAACAGAAGCCATCACGACACTTCCGCCAGTTGCAACAGTCGTAGCTAAAGTTGCTGTACCAAACACATAAGCGGCTTTGTTGATTGGACCGCCCAAGTCTGCAGCCATCATTCCAGCTAATAATGCACCAAGTAAAGCAGCATTCGAACCACTCATACTTGTCAAGAAACCGTTCAATGCATCATTGATTGCTTTCATAGGAACATTGACCAGCAACATCAAGAAACCAGTAATCAGTAATCCAAACACTGGATAAAAGAGGATCGTTTTGATTCCATCCAATGATTTTGGTAAGTTCTTGAATAATTTACGTAAAAATACGATGACATAACCAGCTAAGAATCCACCAATCAGTGCACCTAAGAATCCTGCACCGCCTGTATTAGCTAATGCACCAGCAGCAAATCCAACGATCAAACCAGGGCGGTCACCGATACTTGAAGCAATAAATCCTGCTAATACCGGCAGCATGAAACCAAATGCAGCTTGTCCGATTTGGTTGAACCAGCTAGCAGCTTGATTGTAATTCCCTAGATTTGATAATTGATCATGTGGCACGCCAATAAATTGGTCGATCATGAAAGAAAGCGCAATAGCGATTCCTCCACCAATAACGAAAGGTAACATGTGTGATACGCCGTTCATCAAATCTTTGTAGATTCTTTGTCCGATAGTACCATCCGCATTTCCTTCTTCTGAACTGCTTTCTTTTCCATCACCATGGAATACTGGTGCAGTACCACTAAGGGCTAGATTGATCAACTCTTCTGGTTTACGGATACCATCACTGACAGGACGATTGATCAGTTCTTTTCCGTCAAAGCGATTCATCTCTACTTTTTTGTCTGCTGCAACGATTACACCTTCTGCACGGGCGATGTCTTCAGCAGTCAATCGGTTTTTGATTCCTTCTGAACCGTTCGTTTCGACTTTGATCTCCACACCCATTTCTTTCGCTTTTTTCTTCAAAGCATCTTCTGCCATGTAAGTGTGAGCGATCCCTGTTGGACAAGCTGTAACGGCAACAACGAATTTTCTTTCTGGATGAGCAGAAGCTTCTGCAGCTTGTGTTTCTTGTTCTGCTTTTTCTTCTGCTTCTTTTTGCTCTTCAGCTGTTTGGAACAAGTCTTGGACTTCTTCTGGTGTATTTGCTTCTTTTAATTTTCCTACGAAATCTGCATCAATCAGCAATCGAGATAGTGCTGCTAATGCTTGCAAATGTGTGTCGTTTGCGCCTTCTGGAGCTGCGATCATGAAAAACAGATAAGTTGGCTGTCCATCTAAGGCTTCATAATCTACTCCTTTTTGGCTTTTTGCGAATAAAACTGTTGCTTCTTTAACTGCACTATTTTTCGCGTGAGGCATGGCGATTCCATCACCAAGACCTGTAGAAGTTTGTGCTTCACGGGCTAGAATTCCTTCTTTATATGTGTCGATATCGGAAATCCGGCCGGCATCAAACATTTTTTGGACCATTTCATCGATTGCGCCTTTTTTATCAGTCGCTTGCAAATCCATGATCATCGCTTCTTTGACCATTAAATCCTTGATATTCATGATTATCCTCCTTGAAACTAATCAATTTTTGTGATTTCAACTTCTGGCAGCAACTCATCAATCAATTCGCGAGCTGCCAAGTCATCAGAAAAAGCTGTTGCGCTTCCGCAAGCAACTCCCCATTTAAAGGCTTCGATTGGATCTTTCGTACGGCTGTAAGCCCCAATAAAGCCGGCAATCATTGAATCCCCTGCACCTACTGAATTTTTCAATGGGCGAACTAATACATTCGTTTTATAAGTTCCTTGTTCCGTGAAGAGCAAAGCACCGTCTCCAGCCATTGAGATCAGCACATTCTGTGCCCCTTCAGCTAGCAATTTTTTACCATACGGAATGATTTCTTCTACAGATTGAAAGGTTGTATTGTAAAGCTCAGCTAATTCGTGATTGTTTGGTTTGATCAACAATGGTTTCTTAACAAGTGCATTTTTTAGGTCATCACCTGTTGTATCAATCACGAAATCTGCACCTTTTTCTCGAATGATATCAATCAGTTCTTGATAAAATCCTTTTCGCAGGCTAGCCGGCGCGCTTCCTGACAATACGACGATATCTCCTTGTCCTACTGTTCCTAATGCTTGCTTCAACTCATCGATTTCTTCATCTGAAATAGATGGGCCCAAACCGTTAATTTCAGTTTCAGTATCTGATTTTAGTTTGATATTGATTCTTGTATCTTCTTTTACGGTTGTGAACAAAGACTGGATTTGTTCTTTTTCAAGCCACTTCGAAATAAATTCGCCAGTGAACCCTCCTAAAAACCCTAGTGCTGTAGATTGAGAATCGATCCGTTTCAAAATACGGGAAACATTGATCCCTTTTCCTCCAGGTAACTTGAAGTCTTCCTTCATTCGGTTCAAATCGCCTAGTTTTAACCCATCTACGCGTACGATATAATCAATTGATGGATTAAGTGTTACTGTGTAAATCATTGTATTGCCTCCTTAATTGTTGTCTTTTCACGGAATTCATTAACGAATTCTAATGGACAACGCTCGGTTATGATCGTGGCTGCTTCCAAAGGTGCAACAGAGGTGAACGACAACTGGTTGAATTTGGTATGATCAATCAATACAAATGTCTCTTCGGAATTTTTCATGGCTAAACGTTTAACAGCTGCCTCTTCTGGATCCGGAGTCGTGAATCCTTGTTCAAGATGGGCACCGTTCATTCCCATAAATGCTTTATTAAAATGAAAATTTTTTAGTTGTTCTATCGCATTAGATCCTAAAACAGCATTAGTTGCCAGCTTTATCGTTCCACCTAAAATAATGGTAGCAAGCTCCAAATCAACTAAATTTGCCGCATGTTGAACGGAATTTGTCACTACTGTGATCTGTTTTCCTTGCAGAAAAGGAATCATTTCTAACGTAGTAGAGCCAGCGTCTAAATAAATGACATCTTCGTCATTAATGGTTTCAGCTGCCGATTTGGCGATTTGCTGTTTTTCGTGAACGTTTTTGAGTGATTTTTCACTCATATTCTGCTCAAAATTCAATAATTGCTCTTTCTTAGCTCCGCCATGAACTCTTTCTAGAAACCCGCTATTCTCCAGCTCTTGTAAATCACGTCTTATCGTTGATTCAGAAGCATTCAAAAGGTTTACAAGATCTTGTGATTTCACGATTTTCTGCTGTTCAAGCAAGTCTAGGATTTTTTGTCTGCGTTCCTCTGTAAGCATTTTCACGATCACCTCAATACAAATAATAGCATATTTTTTTTCTACTCGCAATATAAATCAGTCAAAAACATTCATAAAAATTATAAATCAGTCAAAAAAAATAAAAAACCAGTCAAAAAGACTGGTTTTTTATTTTTTTGTCTATCATCAAACCGTTTTATCGTTTTTTATTTTCGCTTCTTGTTTTTTTCATATAAACAGAAGCAGGTTTTCTTTCCTTATGAAGAAGATAATAATAAAGTCCCATACCGCCAAACATGACCAAAAAACCGATGACTGATCGAATAGGAAAATTAGGAACAAAAAAGAGACAGACGGATAATAATGATGCCGGAACCATTATTCGATAATAGAGTTGTTTATCCATTTTCTTCACCTCATATTTTTTGTAAAGTAATCAATTGTTCTAATTCTCGGTAATCTAAAAATTGCACACGCAGATGCTGCTCACCTTTCTTGACATCGAATTGGATATTTCGCCGCTTTTTCTTTATTCGTTTGAAGGTAACATCAGAGAGTCTATGTTTGACTTCCTTTAACGGTAATTCTGACAGGGATTCTGAAGGAACATAGATTCTTAAGGATAAAAGATACTCTTGATATTTTTCATCTGTTACCTCTACTTCTAGATATTCCCTAATATAATAACAATAAGCTTCGATTCCATTATCCAAAGCAACAGTCGGATCGATAACTTTATAGCACATCATGCGCGAGCGATTCTCGTCAACCCAAGGAAAATACGCCTGAGCATTTAGTGTTCCGCGAACACGTCTTTCTTTATAATCTCCTTGTTGAATATCATAACTTTTTGTCACAAAAAATGAAGCATTCTTTTTAGGAACAGGTTGCATTTGTGCATTCTGATACTGGACAGATTGGATCGTATGGTCAGTGTAAATGTATTCAACGAATGGCGGTTTCAATAAACCGACACCATTGTCCCAAGCAAGATGATCGAACCCAAGCTGGTCCCTAAAATAGGATTGAAACATTTGATTGTTTGGCTTTTGCCAGTTAAAGGGGTCTCGATAAAGCTGGATACATATGACTTCGTTTTCTAATTCCTTCACTTTTTCTACTTGTTGGATGTCGAGAAAAATCGGTTTAGGGATGATTTGATGATAATAGCGACTATAATACATTTCCCAACACGAAGTGAAACATAAACCTTGGTAAAAAAGATCGTATCCTGGAAATTGGTTGCAATCGACTACTACTTCCCCGTTTTGTTGTTTCATTTTAGGTAAATGTTTGATTTCATCCTTTTTCTCAAACAATAGCCGTTGAGAGATCTGTTTTGTATTGTGATAGATAAACTCGCTATAAGCTCGCATATAGGCGAACACCCCATGAGCAATCATTTTTTTCTGAATGAAGTCTCGAATCAAAAATTGCTTTTCTTTGAAAACAGAGATAGACAATACATTTTTTATCAACAATTTATTATCTTCCAAGCGAAAACTACATTCGTTCTCGTCATTTCCTACAACTAACCAACTTTCGTCTCTTACCGATGCTAGCATTATTTTTTCTTGAAGCTTTCGAAGATCATACGGATCCGCTTGTTGTGTGAAAGAGCGGATAAATGTTGGCTGGATCAACAGACGTGTCAAAATAGCCCAATCGCTTATTTCCTGTTTTTTTTCTTCTTCATTTAAGTCTGTGAGCTGGATAGTCATCAATAATTTATCTTCGCCAATCATTTTCTCACCTCTTTCAAATATTTTTATAATTTAATTATAACCAATGATAAAGAAAAACTAAAACTTTATGTCTTAGAAACCAATTTGGACGATTACATGATAGACTAAGTAAAAAGAAACAAAGAGGTGTTTACAATGGGGTTGAAATTTGAACGTACAGATAATTTAGATAAACTTTTCGAATCATTTGCTGTCGATCCGGAAAAAACAGTTGCACCAAAAGAAGAGATCGATCGATTTCTAAAACCACAGCCACAAAATGAAAAGAAAAAAAACAAGAAACAAAAGTAAGTTAAGCTCAAAAAAAGACTTACCAGCCAAACTTTTATGAAAGAGTTTGACTGGTAAGTCTTTTTTATTCTTTTTATGATTCAATTGCTTGTTCGATTGCTGCCCACGCTTCTTCTTTTCCCTGTTTTGTAACGGAAGAAAAGAGAATAAACGTGTCATTGCGATCAAAATCCAACGCTTTTTTGATTTCGCTCTCATGCTTGTTCCATTTACCACGAGGGATCTTATCTGCCTTAGTGGCAACAACAATTACAGGGATATCATAATACTTCAAAAATTGATACATCTGGATATCTTCTTGAGAAGGCTTATGACGCAAATCTACTAAAGAAACGACCGCACGTAGCTGGTCTCTAGTCGTTAAATATGTCTCGATCATCTTTCCCCATTTTGCTCGCTCAGTTTTGGATACTTTTGCATACCCATATCCCGGAACATCGACAAAATGTAATGCGTTCTCGATCAAATAAAAATTCAATGTCTGGGTCTTTCCTGGCTTACCGGAAGTACGGGCTAAATTCTTTCGATCAATCAATGTGTTGATAAAAGAAGATTTCCCTACATTTGATCGTCCTGCCAGAGCTATTTCTGGCAATTGTGTATCTGGATATTGTTTTGGTGCCACTGCACTTATGATAATTTCAGCTTGATGGACTTTCATGGTCTCTCTCCTTAACAAGGTGATGAATAAAGCAAGCGGCTGTCGCAAAAGCCAAAATGACTTTTACGGCAGCCTCTTTTCATCAACCCGCTTTTTTCTCTGAATCTTTATAGATTACTGTTGGCTCACCAGACAATTCAGCTGCTTCTTTTGTGATAATCACTTTTTCGATGTTTTCATTTGAAGGGATATCAAACATCACATCCATCATGATTTCTTCAATGATGGAACGAAGTCCTCGAGCACCGGTATTGCGTTCGATTGCTTTTTTCGCAATGGCTCTCAACGCTTCAGGTTCGAATTCAAGTTCGGTATTATCTAGAGAAAGAAGTTTTTGATATTGTTTGACTAGCGCATTTTTCGGCTCAGTCAAGATCCGTACCAGATCATCTGTTGTCAATTTCTCTAAAGCTGCCATAACAGGTAATCGTCCGATAAACTCAGGGATCAATCCGAATTTTAGTAAATCTTCAGGAATGATATGCTGCATGACACTTTCGTCTTCAGAAAGTTTTTGGTTTTGTGTACCAAATCCAATCGTCTTTTCGCCCATACGATTCTTCACAATCGTTTCGATGCCATCAAATGCACCACCTACGATGAACAATATGTTCGTCGTATCAATCTGAATAAATTCTTGATGTGGATGTTTACGTCCTCCCTGAGGTGGCACGCTTGCAACAGTTCCTTCTAGAATTTTCAGCAAGGCTTGTTGGACACCTTCGCCGGAAACGTCACGAGTAATAGATACATTTTCGCTTTTACGCGCAATTTTATCGATCTCATCAATATAGATGATCCCTTTTTCTGCACGTTCCACATTGTAATCAGCAGATTGAAGCAATTTAAGCAAAATGTTTTCTACATCTTCCCCCACATAACCAGCTTCTGTCAAACTTGTCGCATCTGCGATTGCAAAAGGTACATTCAATGTTTTTGCTAATGTTTGTGCTAAAAATGTTTTACCAGACCCTGTAGGTCCGATCAAGCAGATATTGCTTTTTTGCAGTTCAACATCATCTGTGTTTTCTTGTGCTTGCTGATTGACACGTTTATAGTGATTGTATACGGCAACAGCTAACGAGCGTTTTGCGCGATCTTGTCCAATCACGTAGTTATTCAATACTTCAAGAATTTCTAGTGGTTTAGGGACTTCAGTGAATTCGCGTACAGCTTCTTCATAAAATTCTTCATCAATGATTTCTTTACATAGGTCGATACATTCATTACAGATGTAGACCCCTGGACCAGCTACGATCTTTTTCACTTCTTCTTGGGTTTTCCCGCAAAAAGAACAGCGTACGGTCTCATTGCTACTTGGATTGTCATACATGGTCTTCACCCCTTAACTTGCAAAAAGTATGCAAGAAACTATCAAAGACTTTACAGTCTTTTACTATCATAACATAGTTTAGTAAAAAGAAAAAGTGTTTAACAAAGGATCAACTGACCTATACCTTTGCATTTT
>NZ_JAKZIW010000038.1:0-21573 GCF_031143325.1 Enterococcus sp. FR204
TTATTAAAAAGTTTGCTATTATCAACCTCGTTATTAACTTTGGGCTCAACAATTCTCCCAACTGGAATGGTTTTTGCTAGCGAACAAAATATCACCGAAAATTCAAGTTATTCTAGCAACGATAATGTGGGTGTATCTATACAAAAAGACGAGAATGGTGACCTTATGGTAGTAAAAATGGAAACAAAAGCTCGTGCTAATGTTGCAAGATGGGGTGCATGGCAATATACTCATATTGCTTTAAGTACTGGCGTAACAGCTGGGGCTATAAATACTGCCTACTCTAAAGGAATTGGTTCTGTTTTAGGTATCTTTGGACTGCCTGGCTGGGCAATAGGAAATCTTCTAACTGCAGCTGGTTGGACAAATTATGGTAATTCCCCAGGAAATGCAGTCGCTCGGCTATGGGATAAAAATCATAATGGCTGGGTAGGCTCTTACAAACGAACCGGTTATGATGGAGCGGGAATAGCTGTATCCACTGCTTATAAAACAGAGTAAATAATTCAAAAGGAGAACCTATGAAAGCTAAAATAGATTTATTCTACGAAAAACATCCTTATCTCGCACTTTTAATCAACTTATTGTTAGGTAGTATTATCGGAATTTCTGTTGAATATTTACTAAATAAAGACTTTATAGGTTCTGGTTTCTATACGGTATTGTTTTTAAGTCTTCTTGAAGCTTTTTCAATTTACAGGAAATCCAAAAAAAATAAATAACTTCAAAGTCCCTTTTGTATGGGAATCGATTCATTGCCTTGTTCTTTGGTTAAGGACTGGAAGAACAGGAAAGTGACTTCGAAGACCAATTCTATTTTTTTGTTTTCTAAAATCGACAAACAAAAAAGCACTCAAATCGAGTGCTTTTTTACGATATTTTCTTAGTCTTAAGATAGCCCTAATTTGTCTTTTATAGATGAAGGTACTTTATCGCTAGTGATTACTTTTTTCTCTATAATTCGCTTTTCGCTTGCTTTCAACTGCAAGATTGTTCCTTCGGGATAGGCAGAACCATTAGCAGAGTCGCCAGAAGTAATGACATCAAAATCCAATTGTCTTTTTTCACCGTTTTCAGCGTACGCATCTACGTTATATTTAAACCCTTTTCCAATTACTTCTCCATTATCTGCTTTAATATCAGTTTCTGCAGGCATCGGTGCTTTGATTACTGCATAATAATCTTTTCCTACATAAGTAGACTGATAGTAGTCCCAGCTTTTCCATCCTATAAAAGCAATCAATATGATAACGATCAACCCTAAAATTTTTTTCATGAAAGATCTCCTTTTTTATTTTTATTATATTAAATATTATACAGATAATAACGGAATATTATCATCGAAACAGCTAACAAAATTGTCATAAAAAACGAGATGGTTGATATTAGAACTTGTGTTTTTGTTTAGGTCTAGAGATAAAGAGATACAATTTCCAAATATATGTAATGAATACAAAAAGACGTCTGTCGCGGATCACCGTTACAAACGTCTTTTATTGATTTTCCGAGATCTCATCAGTCGCCATTTGGAATGGGTCACTCCTTATCTAGATTCATTTAATGCTCGGACTGCTTGTTCAATTGTAATACCAAACGCAACGTTATTTTCGTTTTGTGCATCAATCGCCATAAAACGGTTAGAAGTTGTATCAAAGGCTACGCGGTATTGCATATTTGTTTTTGTAAACGTCATAAAATTCATCTCCTTTGTAATGTAATTCAGTTCTTGAAAGTTTCCTTTAAACTTTCGAACCTATAACAAGTTTAGCATCGTCCGTTTTTTCATGCAATTAAAAAGCATTTATCACTTTTCTTGTTTACTTTTTCTTAAATCAATTAGCTGTTTTCTTTCAAGCCAATAAGTAGTCCAACCATCAACGTTACAAAGACTATTGCTTGGATATAGATCATATGCTCACCCCCTGTAAATAATTTAGCAGGATAATGAAAAGAACACACGAACAACATAGGAATATAAACAAACGTTTTTGTCACAACATCTAGAATTATGATAAGAAAATAGTTATCTAAAAAGTAAAAAATAAATCAAATAAAAATAAAAAAGCAAAATAAAACGTTTTCAAATGGAGGGAGATTTGTTATTATAAAATAAAGAAAAACAAAGAAAAGAGGGAATGAAATGGTAAAAGCAGAAGTAGGAAGAACTTATATATGCAAACCGATCGGCGTATCTCACGAACTAATCGGCTGTATTGAACGTACATATAACAACACGGCTGTCGTGTATGTTGAAAGTTATGACCAACGAGACCATCCAATCATCCATGAAAGCAAGTACCGCATGCTCGTAAAATTCTGTGATATTAGTGCACCTGCTGAATTGGTTTCTTAAACAGTATTTTTGAGAATTCGCAAGAACTCCCTTATAATATAAATAAAGACAGAAGGGAGCGAGAAGATATGCCAAAAAGAAAAAGTTCAGGGAAAATGGGGATTATTCTTGCAGTGATCTCTGCAATTCCTGCTATTTTAGCTATTGTTCGTGCGATGAAGGAATCAAGAGAAAGTTAAGGACACGTTATGAATGTCAAACAAAAAACGCATATACCTGCGATAGCAGGTTATGCGTTTTTTGTTGTATAAAGGCTTATTTCATCAACTATTTTTGATTAGCCAACACCCAAAACAAAATTTAGTAGCTTGTCTGAATAAGTGATTTCTTCATCTGTTTGTTTCACACTTTCATTTAGTAGTCCCATCTCATCGGTTATGATACCATCCACACCATAAAACATCATGCGACTCATAGCATCTGAATCGTTGATTGTCCATACATATACTTTTTTTCCATCTTGATGGGCAGAATTAATGAAGTTACGATTGATCGTACTATACTCCATTGTCAAAAAATCAGCAGGCGTTACGGGTGGTCCAACGATATTGAAAGGCAAGATATAGCCCACATAGAAGTTTGGTTCTGCTTCTTTTAAATCAGAAACAGTTTGATACGTCAAACTTTGCAAAATATGATGATTCTCTAAGATCGCTTTGCGGTATTTCTGAACAAATCGTTCGACCAGGTCATCCGAATCTTTTTTAGAGGTCTTGATCTCAATAAGTAATTTTTGGTTCAATTCCTGCGCTTTTTCTAAATAAGAATCAAAAGAACACACAGGGGCTTGGAACCCATTTTCAGTAACCGTAAGATTTGTCAATTCTTTCAATGTCAAATCCTGTGGTGTTCGATTTACCCCTGTTAAGTGACGAAGATTTGCATCATGCATCACTACGAAACGGCCATCTTTTGTTTCCTGCACATCCATCTCTATATAATCAGGATGATAGTCTCTGCTTGTTTTTTCAAGTGCTTCTAAAGTATTTTGCGCCCCATTTTGCGTACTTACACCTCTGTGAGATACAGTCACTGGTTTTGTCTGAACTGCCGAAGTCAGATAATCCATATTGTAAAGACAAACGCCAATACCGAAAAAAACTGCAAAAAGGGTCAAACCAGTGTTTTTCAGCGCAGATAAACGCACGTTGGGTGTTTGAGGCGTAAACCACTTGGGAATCTCTGGTAAGAAACCTTCGTCATCCATGAAATCAACGATGATATAAAAAATTCCTACAGTAGACATCACGATATTGAATAATAAAATTCCTTGTAAAAGCGTCATCGCAAATACAGCGCTGATCAATGCGTAATTCGGGAAAAATTCTTCAACAACACTTTGTGCCAAGATAACAACGATATATCCCAAAGAAGAAAGAAGTAAAATCGTACCGCCAATCACAATAAATTGCCCCATGATGGCAAAAAGACGTGATTTGGTCAGCAACCAGCTTTCTCGAATGGATGCTCGAAAAGGTCGATCTCGTAAAATCATTTCAGGTAAAGCGAAAATCAAACGAATCCCAATATAGCCAAGAAAAATGTAAACGAGTAAAAAGGAACTGACGACGATCCAGCGGTTAGCAAAAATAAAATCCATGATAAAAGCAGGAATTTTTATTTTTGACAGTAAATCAGAATTGAAACTTAACCCGCTGATCGGTAGAATCAATAAAAAATAAGCAAGAAAAAACAAAAAAGTAATAGGTCTCACTTTTTTCAGTTGAAGTATCGTCAAGTGCAAGAGCTGCTTTAAAGAAACCGGTTCTTTCTTTTTAATAAAAAAGACGCTCATCAAAAGAAATGCAAATTCGAAATAAACCAATAGTAAAATCGTCAGTAAAACGGCGATTAACGACAGCAGAACTCCAGGATGCTGAGAGAAAATCAAAGGAATATTGTCATAAGACAAATAGTCAATTGCTCCTCGGTGCAAAATAAAACGAGTCGTACTGCTCAATAAGGGTAAACAAATAAATAAAATAAAGCCATGCATCAGCAAGACATCACGGAAATAAGCTTGTGTCCCTTTCAAAAAATCCCACGCGTTGCCTAAGCTACGTTTCAAATAATTCATCCTATCACCTACTTTCACATTGTAGCGCAAATCCAATGAAAAAGGAAAGGGCGCAATGTATCTTGCAGACCCTTTCCCAGAATTAACATTGGTAATCAATCAATAACTGATTTTGCAAAATAAATATTAACCAAGCAGACCACTTAGATATTGTCCTCCATAAATCAAAGCCATACTGTATAAGAAAATCGATAGTGGTTTAGCAATCAAAATAATCAGTGTATATCGTTTCACTGAAATGTTTGTCAATCCAGCCATCAAACATAACGCATCATCCGGAGCAACCGGAAGAAAAATAGCTAGAGCAAACAGCTTTTCAAAGCGGTTTTGATTGTCTAACCAGCCAATATATTTGTTATAGGTCTTATCGCTGATCATGGAAAGAATGAATGGTTTTCCGTAACGTCGTCCTAGAAGAAAGATAATAATCGAACCAATACAGATTCCAACATAGTTGTAAATAAAGCCAGCATAAGGACCAAATATCAGGACACCCGCTGCAGTGCTGATTCCTCCAGGAATAATTGGAATAACCACTTGCAAGATTTGGATGAAGATAAAAATGACCGGACCTAGAATGATCGAATCACCTACTAATCCTCTTAAAGCATTCAAATCTTTGAAAACACCTAAATTAATAAAATAAATCGTCAGCGCGATTGATAGACCTAATCCGATAATGGAAATGAAATTTATCAGTTTTCGAGAGGCAGCAATATTCATTATTCATCAACTCCTTAGAGGTTCTTTGATATCTATACTTTACTAGAAAAGCAACTGTCTGCGCCACTTTTTAAGATGACAGAAAACAAACAATTTTGTAAGTTCATCATACGTTCATTATAAGTATAAAAGAATAATCTCAAAAAAAAATCCAACTAAAGACTTATTTAACATCTTGTTTTTTCAAAAATAGAAAAAAGATAGAAAACGTTAACAATTATGCTTGGAAAGCATACTGATGGAATAAACTAAGCATTGGACAGGTTAAAAAATGGGGCTTAAAATAAAATGCGAAGAAACAATAGATAATGATGTAATTAAGAACAATGTTCGAATCACCTAGCAATCACGAACGGAGGAAATAAAAAAATGGCAGAAAAACAAACCGCAGGAAGAGATCAATTGGGGGAGTTTGCACCAAAATTTGCAGAATTGAATGACGATGTTTTATTTGGACAAGTATGGTCAAGAGAAGAATTATCTCCTCATCAGCGTAGTATCATCACCCTATCTGCTTTGATCTCAGGAGGGAATTTTGAACAATTGCCAGCTCATCTGAAAATTGGCAAGCAAAATGGCATTACTAGTGAAGAAATAGCAGAAATCATTACCCATTTAGCTTTTTATGTAGGGTGGCCAAAAGCTTGGTCGGCTTTTAGTTTAGCAAAAGAAATCTATCTAGAAGAAAATAGAGAAGATAAGAAAGAGGCGTAAATGATGACAAAACACGAAGAAATACAAAAAGGCGTGATTTTTCCAGCAGGTAAAAAAAACGAAGCATACGCTCAAGTATTTACCGGGCAAAGCTATCTGAATATGTTAGTAAACGATCCCGAAGTTTCTGTTGGTGTAGGGAATGTAACTTTTGAACCAGGCTGTCGCAATCACTGGCATGTCCATACAGACGGCTATCAAATTTTACTTGTGACCGGAGGAGAAGGCTGGTATCAGGAAGAAGGAAAGCCAGCAAGACGATTAATGGCTGGAGATGTCGTCGTAACGCACAAAGGGATCAAACATTGGCATGGTGCGACAAAAGACAGTTGGTTTGAACATTTGGCGATCACTGCTGGTAATTCAGAGTTTTTAGAACCTGTAACAGATGAACTATACGAAGGATTGGAAAATCAATAATATCAAGCTTAGAACAGCTCCTAAAAGTAGATTTTTAATCGAACTTTCAGGAGCTGTTTTAGGTGGATGAAGCTGTTTTGTAAAATAGGTTAATAATAGGGGCGAGGAGAAGCACGCCGGAAAATCTTGATATTGATAATCGGCTGGGCATACATGATTTCCACATCGTCAATCAAACTACCTAGCAGATGATAATCTTCCCGATCATGTCGAGGATTACCTAATAGCTCCTGATAGTAGATTTCCATGCTAGGGTCTCGAGGATTGTTCAGCAAATCAGCAAGTACATCTAGATCTTCTGGCTGAGTTTCTGTTGTGCCCTGTATTTCTATGAAAAGTCCCTCCTCAGCAAATTCTACGCCAATACGTATTTCAGTTATTTCGTGGGAATATAGATAAGTAAGAAGCTCATCGATGATTCTTTTTGATAATTCTTTTTCCAAGTGTCTTTTTTTCCTTTCTGACAGCGGTAAAGTTATCTAGTATCGGTACAAGGATACCTGCAACGAATCCAGTTGAAAAACCACTGTTATATAAATTGAGTCCTCCGTGCAAAGTGCTGACGTTATGGACAAGAGCAATATGTAACATACCAGCTATTACACCGTAAAAACTGCCGTAAAAACCGCTTATGGGAGCGAGGCCTGTCCCAAACACAGCGGCAACGAGCATGCCGGTGCTGGTGATCTCATGAAACGTCCCAAACAAAGAAGCAAGAAAGATTCCGACTAGTATCGGAAAACTGTTTTTTAAATGACAACCAAAAGCACTGAAACCAACCGCAGATAAAATAGCACCGATGACAGGACCATTTAACTTACCACCAACCAGCAAAACATAAGAAGAAAGCATTAGACCAACTAGCCCCATGTTGATCAAAGTAGCACCGATACCAGAATTAGCAATGAAATCAGTTGTCAGTTTTCCAGATGAATCGAAAATCTCTCGAATACCCGAAAGTCGAAAGGAATTATAATAGAAACCAAAACCGACTGTCAGCAAAAAAAAGCCGAAAATGATCCAGACGAGAGGGGAATGGTATTCATTGGAAACCAATGTATTCTCGACGATCGAGTAGCTGAACAATCGCAAAACAGCAGTAAAAGCCATGGCAATCAAGCCTGAGGTAAATCCAATATTATAAAGCGTGAACCCGCGATGGAAAACTAAAGTTTGAGCAGCCAATGGCGGAAGAAGAAGACCAATTGCTATACCGGCCAAATTGCCCAGCAGAACACCTACTAGCAAAGGAAAGCGCATACCAAAAGTAATGTAACTAACGACCGGCGACAATGCGCTGCCGAACAGTCCTATCATAATATACTGAGAAAAAGGTTTATTGACAAATACAGCATACAGGTATACACCTAAAATGATCGAGATCGAATTATAAAGGTTTTTGCCAAAAAAAGAAAAACCGGTAACTGTTAAAATCGAAGCGAATAAGGGGCCATTTAAAATCACCTTTTGCCGGTAAGCCAAAAGCACAGAAAGTAAGGTCAAGATCCCAACGTTTATAAATGCGCTTCCAAAACCACCCAAAGCAAAATAATCTGTCAGAAGATTGCTTGGCGAGGTAAGAATAGTCAGTAGTCCACTCCAATTAGCGGCAGGTGTACCAGAAACTAAGCCAATAAAAAGAAAAAAAGCACCTGTAAAACTAAGATAAAAATATTTTCTTTTCTGTGAAACGATTCTTTTTTGAGGATGAATATAAATAACGTCAGTTTCGTTTTCCATTACACACCTTCTTTTTCGTTTTCTTTAACTATAACTTGAAATGAAAGATTTGGTCAACTATCATTTAGGTTAAAACTAAAAATGTAAGGGAACCCAGTGAATTTAACCAAATTTTTTTAATTTTGCAAAAAAAGTTAAAGAAGACTGAGAAAAAAATTTAAAATATAACGTTTTGAGTAAAATGTTTGCAAAAAATACTAAAAATAGGGTACAATAAAACAACATATACTGCAGTAAAGAAGTGGGGGAGTTTTAATGAGAAGAAAAGTCTATACCAAGGATCAAATTCTAAAAGCTGCTTATGATGTTGTTGCAAAGGAAGGGTTTAAAGGATTTACTGCGAGAAACATTGCGAAAAAGATGGGGATTTCGACTCAGCCAATTTATCTGGAATTCAAAAACATGGAAGATTTGAAAAATACGTTATTGGATTCAATCTTTGAACAACTAAAAGAAGATGTTTTCCCTATTGAGCGCACGGGTGATAAAATCATTGATCTCGGTTTGAACTATATCTACTTTGCAAAGAAACATCATAGTCTTTACATGGCATTGTACATTGATGAACATGGGGACGGAAAGAAAATGCATGATTTTTCTTACAACTATTTCCGTGAAATAGTCAAAGAAGATGAAAGATACAATCAATTATCGGATGATTATATCGATGCCTTGCATACTGGTACATGGGTAGCGGTGACTGGCTTAGCATCATTGATGTCATCAAACATCATGCATCCAACAGAAGAACAAATCATCGCACTGATCAAACGGACAATTGACTCGATTTTAGCACTAGATAATCCTGAAACAATCAGATAGTGTTCTATCATTATGAATTTGACCGGTAAGTCCGTTGGCTGTAAACTGTCAATGGACTTTTTTTGTAAAAAAACGGTTTCTGTTATTTATCTGTTAGAAATAGGCTTGACATTTCGTGGAAAAAGTTTAAAAATAGTACTTACGGAAGGTTGGCAGAGTGGTAATGCACCGGACTCGAAATCCGGCGAACCGGCTAATACCGGCGCGCAGGTTCAAATCCTGTACCTTCCTTATATATCAACGATTAGACACGATTTCGATCGTGTCTTTTTTTGTTGTAATTTAGCCTAAAATGTTTTTTGACTCCCCTTTTGACTCCCCCTGAGTACTATTCTTCATAAATGCTACAAAATTATTGATGACTTTTTTGTTTTGAGTTTCAGTTACATGAGTGTAAATATTTGAAGTAGTTTGAATGTCTGCATGCCCTAAACGTTCCTGAACATCTTTTAAAGAAGCTCCTGATTCAAAAAGGAGAGAGGCATGAGTATGTCGAAAACCATGAGTAGTGATTCTTTTAGTCAATTCTGGATGATGCTTATATATGACATTAAGCCACGAACGTGAAACTGTAGGGTTATAGAGAAGACCATCATGGTGAAAAATTAAGTTTTCGCTTTGGATTGTAACGATCGTTTTGTTTTTTGTATAATACTTTCTCAATAAACTGATCAAATCATTGTCCAGATAAATTTTTCTTTTTCCAGATTTTGATTTAGGAGTATTTACGATCAATCTCCCTTGATAACCTCTTGTTACAGTTTTATTAATATTGAGTGTTTTGCTCTTAAAATCAATATCCGACCAGGTCAGTGCAAAAGCTTCTCCTTTTCTTATACCTGTAAAAGCCAATAGGGAAAAGAATAAATATCTTTCATCATCATCGTTTCTTATTGCTTCTAAAAATTCGATTAATTCTTCTTTAGTATAAAATTCGATATTTTTATCTTCGATATCTAGAGCTTCTCCACGTGGAATAGAAACTAATTTCATAGGATTGCTAGTTATAATTTGTAAAGAAGCAGCGTAATCAAAAACATTAGATGTGTAATTTTTTATTTTCTTAAAAATTTTAGGATGGCTATCGGACCAAGTGTTTACTGCTTCTTGACAGAAAAAAACGTCTATTTTGTCAATGAACTTATCTCCAAACACTTTTAAGATGTGTGTGTCAAAAATTTGTTTGGTGGAGGACCAAGTGCTTTCTTTAACTGTCTTTTTATAATTTTCAAACCATAAGCCGTAAACATATTCGAATTTCTTGCTCTTTTGAGCTGTAGAAGCTTGCAGTCCTTTTTCCTGTATATCTGCCTCCAATCTTTTTAAAGCTCTCTCAGCGGCTAATGGCGTACTAAAACCTCGTCTCGTTGTTTTTCTTTTTTTTCCTGTTAGCGGATCAACTCCTAAGTACAGACTAAACTGATATTTTTCTTCTCCTTTTTTTGTTAAGTGCTTTTTAATTCGTTTATCAATTTCTTTTTTTGCCATCTTTATCTTTCCTTTCGTACGTTTGTTCGGTTGTACAGCGGATTTCGAGATGGTAAAATAGGGTACAACAAATAGACCTACTTTACCGTAGCTCTTTGCACATTTGCGTTCTTGGTCGGGCGGCAAATGTGCTTTTTTTATTTCACTCTTAGTTCTTGTCCTGGATAAAGCATGTAGTTGTTTGGATCCATACCGTTTAATGCAAACAGTTGATCTACCGTAATTCCAGCTCGTTCAGCTATTTGTTTGGGCCCTTCACCAGGTTGCAAAGTCAAGGTTTCGGTTTCAGATGAAGAAGGTGCCGTTGGTTGAGCTTGATTAGCTGGTACATAATCTTGTGGTACTGATTGCTCCGTTGAACTGGGAGTGGGTGAAACTTGTTCAACACTTGAACTAGGAGTAGCTTCTGCATAGTTTTCTACACTTTCAGCAGAGTAAGTACTACTAGTTTCAGGAGGCGTATTCTGCGCAATAGCATCTTGTTCTACAGTACTAGAAGATGCAATAGTACTTTCTGTTGTAGTCGAAGATGATTGTTCGTTGCTGCTTGTTGAGCTAGTAGTTGTTCTCGATTCTTTAGTTTTTTCCTTTTTGTAGGGTTTCAAAACTAATTTCTCATTATCATCAGATTTGTTAGATTTTTCTGGAGTTAAAATAATATTTTTATTTTCTTTGCTGACAGTATATTTGGCATCATTATCTTTGTCTTTATCATCTTTCCAAGTCATAACATCGCCTTCAAGTGTATACTCAAATTTGTAATTCATTTGGTCGACTAAGCTTTTAGCAAATTCTTCTCCCATAGCCTCCCAATCGTTACTTGAAGTTGATTTCATAGAACTTGTGTCAACACTAAAAGATACGACGTGATCAGAAAATGATGCGATCATATTAGGTTCGTCATCTTTGGTTGCTTCAATCAACCAATCATTAGCTTTTAAATCTTCTGTAGTTACTTTTTTACCACAAGCAGTGAAAAGTAACAGAGAAGCAAAAACTAATAAACTTGTTATTACTTTTTTCATTTTTTATTCCTCGCTTCTATGATATGATTTTTATGTACGATCTTAGAAGTAAGGTCATTTGTCCGTGTGCCAGCACGGGCTTTTTTTATTTAAATAAGTCCCAAAAGCCAAACGTAGTCTTTTTATAAACTTTATTGTATGCAGCTTTTTTTGGGTCTTTAATCCATCCAGAGCCTTTCTTTCCATAACCAGGAATCACAGCTTTTTTCACAGCTCTTTTTGCCTTTCCAGTAGTTCTAGCGCTGATTGATTTTTTTATACTTGGTTTTCTCATTCCTATTTTCATCTATATCCTCCTCACGTTGTATTATAATTCACAAGAAACGATCGAATTCATCTGGTAATCCAAAGCAGACGAGCTTTTCATATTTTGTCATATGATCAAAGCCGTCTAAAGTTGGATCAATAGTCAGATGAGTTGCGAAATAATTTGCTTCTTTTTCAATTTTTAATTCAGATACTAGCGTTTTTTTAGACAACATAGGTGTGTTTTCATTCGGATGCAAAACACAGTGGCCTAATTCATGACTACAAGTTATCCATTTTCCCATCTCATCTAAACTAGAATTTATGTGGATCATTTTTATCTGTTTGAATTTACTATAGTAACCATAAATTTCTCCCAAATCTTCTTCTAAAACTAGTATCTTCAATTCTCGTGCAATTCTAAAAGGATTGCGTGTTTGATATAGTTTTACCAGCTTATTAATTTTGTTATCAATTTGAGGTAAATACATAAACAACGTACTCCTTTTAATCGCGATATTTTTTAGGTGTGTATTTTTTCTTAGCTTCTATTTTAGCTATTCGCAAAGCATTCTCTAAAGAAATAATGAGAGCTTCACGTGTCACTTCACTCATTTCATTATCTTTCTTCGAAAAAGCCATTCCATCAGCATTAGATAAATCGTCGATTAATGACTGTAATTCTTGTTGAATATCACGCTCGTCTTTTTCTGTTAAATCATAGTATCTTTTTTTCTCAGTACGTCCTAGCAAATAATCTACAGATACGTCGAAGTAGTCAGCAATTTCTTGTAACTTTTCGGCAGTTGGCTGTTTTCCTGCATTTAAACTATAAAAGTAATTCTCTCCGTACTTCAAATCTTTAGCGACTTGTTGAAGGTTTTTATTCTTGTTTTTCGCTAGTTCTTTTATTCTTTCAAATGTTGTCATTCCAACGTTCCTTTCCAACACGAAAAAATAATTTACGAAAAAGAGTAAAAATGGCTTTACAATTTTACGATATAGAGTTATTATTTATCCGTAAGTTAATTTGATAGAAAAAAGCAAACTAAAAACACACCTTATAGCATAAAGTTTGGCGACCAAGTGCAAATAAAAGGCTTTGTTATAGGCTTATTTCTCTATGTATTCATTTTACTCTATAGTGTAAAAATGTCAATGGAAATTATATTTTTCTATCACTTTAACTTACAAATTTATAAAAAAGGAAGTGGGTTAATGTCAAACTTGGATAACGGTCGTGCGGCGATCAAAGAATTTATGAAAGAGAATGGAATAACTATGGATGATTTGGCTACTGCTTATGGTCACACGCGTGTACGAATGCAACAAATTCTTGATGGACACTGGAGTGGACCAAAGGCAAACAGAACTATTCTAGAGATCATCCGTGATTACAGAATTCGATAGGAGGCTAGTCATGAATATTCTAAGCGAAGAGTTTTTGACTCGTTTAAGAATTGCAATTGTTGAAGTTGTAAAGGACGCACTTAGTCAACTTTCAAAAAAGAATTTGTCAGAAACACGATATTTGAAAAAGATCGAAGCTAGAAAATATGTGGGAGGTGTAAACGATCAAGGCTTTGAGAAGTTAATAGCTCACGGTTTAAAAGAAATTCGTATAGATGGCTTTTTAAGATATGACAAAAAAGACATCGATGAACTGATGGCTAAATACAAAATTTAAAAGGAGGACATACATGACAGAGATCACCATCACAGACGGACATATGCCTCATACCGTGAAAACAAAAGAAGAGGCACAACGTATTATTGATCGATATTTTCCGGAAGGGGAGTCAACTATGCAAATAAGAAAACCAATCGTTGAGCGCTCGAGTAGCAAAATGCTGCTCGCAACACTTGCCGAACACAAAAAGCCAGTATACAAAGCTCGTCAGCTGCAAGCACTTTGCTATATCAGCTTAGTTCTAAACGTCATTTTATTGTCTGTTGTCTTTGCCGTTTTATAAAAAAAGGAGGTTAGAAAATTGTCGTACAACAAATGGACAAGAGAAGAGGAGCAACTTCTTATTCAAAATGTCAGATACGACCATCGCGGATTTGTTTGTAATTGTAATGAATTAGCTGAGTTACTTGGGATAGATAAAAAGCGTATTTGGCCCAAAATCCATCAAATGCGTAAAAAAGATTTGATCGATGAAGTTTATTGGGATGATCCAATCGAACCGCCTAACAAACGTTACAGTCAGCAAGAAGATAAAAAAATAATTTCTATGTATCAGTCAGGTTGTCCAGTAACAATAATAGCGCAGGAATTGAATAGAACTGAGAACGCGATTCGCTGTCGTCTTAATATCATGAAGAAAAATGGACAATTAGAAAGCAATCGAAAACGCAGGTACACAAAAAGAGAAGTTGAGTTATTAATATCAGAAATTAAATTCGATAAAAATGGTTACGTATTAAATATTGATTATTTAACTAGACTACTGCATAGACCAAAGCACGAGCTTTTCAGAAAAATTTGTCTATTAAGGAAACAAGGAGAAATAACTATAAAACCCGATCGTACAAAGGCTAGTCAGAACTGGTATGACGTAATGAAAAAACAAATTGATAATCATCACAAACTGATAGCTGCTCGATATAGCTATCAAAAAAAGACACGACCGCCGGCAAGCAAAATCGTGTCATGAAAAATACTAATTACAAGGAGAGTTTATCACAATGAATGAAAAAATCCAAAATTTAATTAAAGAGTTAGCAGCTGAATGTGCGAATGATGATCTAGGAATGTCAGTTAGTGTAGTCGATGAAAAAGGGGAAGTCGCTCTTGGACAAGCTGGAAACGATAGCTTGGTTGCGTGGAGTGTTTACCAACAGTATGAGAAAACAAAACGTGATTTGCAGAATAATAAATGCAATTGTGAAACTCACGGTACTTTAAAACAATTGTTTGGTATTGAATATGAAGATCCAGAGTTTGAGGAATGGTATCAGGACTTTCTACGGTTTGCCGAAAAAATAGATCGCAAGAAAGGTGGTATAAAATTCTGATGATCTCAGTCAAAGGGTTAGGCGATGAAATATTCGAAGCAATGATGCACAAAGCACAACAAGATGTACAAGAAAAGATTTTGACTGCTGCTAGTTATGGTCAAACGAGTTGCACGATTCGCTCAAAAGGGCTAACACCTTCATTTTTAGCGGCATTGGAAACAGAAGGCGTATCTAGCATTGAACAAGACAATGACACATTAAAACTATTTTGGGAATTTTAGGAGGCTGTGATGAAAGACTTTGATTCTTTAGGCGCAAGACAGCAACCACCAAATGAAGCTAGTCCTGTTGGAGTCGATTGGCAAGGAAATTCTTTGTATCAAGGCGATTCTTGCTATTTAACAGAAGAAGGCTATGTGCCAGTAGACGACATTCTAGAGTATGCGCAACAACATTATCCAAAAATTGAATTAGGAGGAATTTAGAAATGGCAAATGATTTAACACAAACAACACAACGTTCATTAGACGAGCAGGTGATCAGTAATCTTGGGCGGTTACAAGAACAAGGCTTAGAAATGCCACCAGGATATAGTCCACAAAATGCGTTAAAAAGTGCTTTTTTCGAACTCACTAACAATACAGGAGGAAATTTGTTGCAGATGGCTGCAAACAATCAAGAAATGAAAACCTCCATTTCTAATGCACTTTTAGACATGGTTATTCAAGGGTTATCTCCAGCAAAAAAACAATGCTATTTCATTAAATACGGAAACAAGGTTCAGCTAATGCGTTCATATTTTGGAACAATGGCGGTCCTTGATCGTGTAACTGGAGGGGCAGATATTACGCCTGTAGTCGTTCGACAAGGTGATGAGTTTGAAGTTGCAATGGATGGACCGAACATGGTTGTCAAAAAGCATGAAACAAAATTCGAGAATTTAGACAATGAAATCATTGCAGCCTATGTAGTTATCAAGTTAGCGAATGGTAAAGAGACCACAACAGTCATGACGAAAAAGCAAATCGATCAGAGTTGGGCGAAGTCAAAAATGAAAGGTTCTGGACCACAAAAGGAATTTCCAGAAGAAATGGCTAAACGGACAGTAATCAATCGTGCAGCTAAAACATTGATCAACACAAGCAACGACAACGATTTATTAGTTCAAGCTGCAAAAGATACGTTAGAAAATGAATTTGACAATGATCGGAAAGATGTAACGCCACAAACAGAAAAAGTGGCTACTCTCGAACAAAAATTCTTTTCAAACAAAAAGATTACTGAACCAATACAAAAAGAACCAGATCCGATTGTGATTCCAGATGATATCCAAGATGAAGTAATTCGAGTTGCTGACGTACCTGGCCATTCAGAAATAGAACAAGCACATTTAATCGAAAATGAGGATACCGATCCGATTCAAGAAGAATTATTAGATATTCCGGACTTTGGACGTGAGGAAGGTGTAGACGATGTCTCAGAATTTGAAGACGATGAGTACCCTTTCTGATGAAAATTATTACTCCAATGAAGCTGACTGGCAGTACATGTCGACATCACAATATAAGTCCTTTTTAAAATGTGAAGCCGCAGCCTTAGCAAAGTTGAAAGGCGATTGGTCACCGACGTCGGATCCCAAAGCCTTACTCGTCGGAAACTACGTACATTCTTATTTTGAATCAAAAGAAGTACATGAAGCGTTCAAAGAAGAAAATAAATCCAGAATGTTTTCTAGTAGGAAGCCGTATGGATTGTTGAAAGATTTCCAAATTGCTGAACAAATGATTGAACGACTTAAGCAAGAAGAAGCATTCATGAATATCTATCAAGGTGAGAAAGAAACGATTGTGACCGGTGAATTGTTTGGAACAACATGGAAAGGCAAAATTGATTGTCTGAATGTAGAGGAAGAGTATTTTGTTGACATCAAAACAACCAAAGACATGCACGAGCGTAAATGGAACGCAAACTACGGATCAAGAGAAACGTTCATTGTCAATTTTGGTTACGTGCTTCAAATGGCGATTTATCAAGAATTACTTTTCCAACAATACGGAAAAAGTTTTATGCCGATCATCGCTGCAGTGTCCAAGCAGACACCAAGCGAAGCAAGACTGATCACGATTGACCAGGACAATATGGATTATGAGCTGGTTATGTTAAAAGAAAAAATCGAAAGAATTGTCAGAGTGAAGAACGGCGAAGAGAAGCCGAACCATTGCGGTTTGTGCGAGTACTGTAGAGGTAATCTTCCAATTACTGGATTCACTAGCATGGACGATTTGTAGAGTGGTGGTGATGAAATGACCGGAGGATGGATAAAGCTTTATCGCCAATTACTCGAGAAACCTATTTGGCAAGAATCTACACCAGAGCAAAAAGTTATCTTAATTACCCTTCTTTCAATGGCGAATCATGAAGAAAGAGAGTGGGAATGGCAAGGCGAACCGTACAAAGCAAGTCCAGGTCAATTCGTTACTTCTCTCGATAGTATTAGAAAAAAATGTGGTAAAGGTATCTCATTGCAAAATGTTAGAACTGCTCTAAAGAGGTTTGAAAAATATGAATTTTTAACAAACCAACCAACAAACAAAAATAGGCTTATAACCATTGTCAACTGGGAGGTTTACCAATCAAAAGACAACGATCTAACAAAGGAACTCACAAGCAACCAACAAGCAACTAACAAGCAACTAACAACTAACAAGAATGAAAAGAATGAGAAGAATGATAAGAATAATAATAATCTTCGCAACTCTCGAAAAACACGAGAGTATGCAGATGACGATCCAAATAAAAAATTGGCCATTCTTTTATTAAAACTCATTCGAAAAAATCAAAACATCAAAGAACCTGATTTGGATAAATGGGCGAATACGATTCGTTTAACAATTGAATCTGACAAACGAACTGGTAGAGAAGTTCAAGACATGATTGTGTGGGCCACTAGTAATGACTTCTGGTCAGGTGTGATCTTATCTCCAACGAGTTTGAGAAAACATTTTGATAAGATGGCTGTCCAAAAAAACAAAAGAAAACAACAAAATATTTCTAATGATGAGTTACCAGAAACAGGTGAGGATTGGTAATGAATAAAAAACTAAGTGCAATGGCTGCACCTTACGGCGGATTAAAAACAGCAGATCATAATTGCCCGAAATGTGGTGATCCATTGTATATCTGGAAAACAAAAAATAAAGATGGTACTGATCGATGCGGTCCTACATGTATCAATAAGATTTGTGGTTACCGAGAAATGGTAACTAAAAATCAAAAAGAAGCTATCCAAAAAGCAAATGAAGCAATGAAAAAGGACGCTATCAATCGAATGCTTAATAGCTCAATGATTACAGATGATGCCATATGGACCTTTGATTTTGATGGATACAAAGTAGTCGATCAGGAAACAGCACAAATAAAAGCGATGGCTCAAGAATGGGCTAAAAAAATCGTAAGTGGTAGCACGATTCACGCAGTTATTACTGGTAGAACAGGGGCCGGAAAAACTCATCTAGGTGCTGCAGTGATCAAAGAAGTAATGATGGCATCTAATTATAAAATTGCCTGTTCATTTATAAGCTATCGAGAATTATTAGAGCAATTGAAATTTGCAATGAATGATCCAGAAGCAAGAAAAGCTGTGACAGGTTCGTTGATGGCTGAAATTAAAAAGACGGATTTTGTAGTGATTGATGATTTAGGTGCGGAGCTAGGAAGAATGGAAGAAAACAACCAAGCAACGCCATACGATGTCGATGTTCTCACATCGCTCACAGAAGCTCGTCTAAACAAAGCAACGATCTTCACAACTAATTTATCATCGAAGCAATTAAAACACGCATACGGCGAGCGAGTGTTCTCTCGTGTGATGAATGGAACGAAAGGAAACATCGCTGTATTCAAAACAACGACAGATAAAAGGAGGAATCCAGTTTGACCTTTGTAGTAAAGAAAATGTGTTATCTGAATGATCGTGGATATGGTGAAGCAAGTCTTGAATATGCGGATCACCACGAAACAAAAGAAGAAGCCCAGCTTGTTGCCAGCGTCTGTGGTGGCGAAGTAGTAGAGGTTATTAAACCAGAACGGCGTTTTTCAGGACCAAAAGCTATACCAGTAAGGGAAGAGGCTTGCCGTCCGAAAAGCAATCAAGCTTGGATGAGAGGTGCAAAATGACTTGCCTAAAATGCAACGATGAAACGGTTATTTGGTATAAGACATCGCTTGGATGGTCAACTTGTGAACCTTGTCCAATCTGTAATGAAAATGGACGACGTTCGAAAGAGCGACTCGAAAGACTAAAGAAGGAGCATAGCGAATGGCAACTAGAAGCAAATATGGAAACAAAAAGCACGAAGTAGACGGCATCACATTTGATTCAAAGGCAGAGGCTCGTTATTACATGAAACTAAAACGAAACGGTATGAGCTTCATGCCATTATCTGAGACCTACTGTGCCATGCAAGAAAATGTTCTGCTGCAAGAAGGATATCTATGCAATGATCGTAAGATTGCACCGATTTATTATAGAGCTGATTTTGTAATCTATGAAAATGGCCAAGTAAAAAAAGTGATCGATGTCAAAGGGTATCAAGATGCAATCTCCATGTTAAAAATGAAGATGTTTGCTCATCGATACGGCTTTCCAGTGACATTTGCTAAGTTCGATTCAAAAATCAATAAATTCATTGAAATGGATTGTTTTGAATCAGCAAGACAGCAGCGGAAAAGACAAACGGAACGAAGAAAAAAGAAATTAATGGAGGGAAAATAAAATGACAAAACAGGTGAATTTCAGACCAGAATTAAAGAAAGTAACATCAAAATCAAATGGGAACACAGAAGTATTACTAGTTGTTAGCAACGGATCATTGAGAGGTAGTACTGAAAATTTAACTGAATTTCTTGGCTCAACAGTGACTGTAGTAATCCAGCCAGAAACTATCGAATACACAGTGCCAGTAAATAAACAAACGAAAAAACCGAATGTCGAATACGTTGTAAATGCTGATGGCACAATCGACATGCTTAAAGAAGAGCAGACTTCACTTGATGTAGGTGATGGAGTAGAAGAAGTTGAAAATGTGAAAATCCTAGTATCAAAGGAAACGATTGATGAATTTATTAAAACAGCAACGACATTGCAACTACCAGAAAACGTAACTGTAAATATTCGAGACGTTCTTATCCGTTTAGCAGAAGGCGATAGTATGAGTGAAATTGCTGCAGATCATGAATTATCAGAGATTGCTTTAATAGATCAAATCGAATTAGCTAGACATTACTTTGCTCCATATGCAGATAGCTGGTCCAAACATAAGGACGACATCATTTTTCCAGAGGAACAATGAGAGCAACTGATCCAGTAATTATCCTTGAGGAAGCCAAATTTATTTGGACTCACGAAGAGATAGAGCAAGCACGCTTGCTCTTTTCTCAAGGAGTTAAGCCGAGCAAAGTAGCTGAAATAATGGATCAAAAGATTCTTGATGTCGGATTGCTTTTGCTCCATTTAGCAGAAAAAAATCTAATTTGAGGTGGAAATGATGATTCAACTTGCAGGCATCCAAACAGGGAAAATTTATTTTTCCGGTGAAAGCAAAAGTGAAGCAAGTCAATGGTTGCTTAAAACATATACGAATAATAAGAAGCTAAGAAAAAAATATCCTGATGCGTTGCTAAAGGATGATCAGATTATGCCGGAACCAATGATTTTTACCAAGTGGGATAAATAAAAAAAGAATATCGCGTAACGAATAATAGTTGCTCGGCTAAATAGTTAGAAATGTTAAAAAAAGCAAAAAAGCCGACGTGTAAGGTCGGCTGGGAAACAATTATTGTCTATTTTCTAGCCTCATTAATCAGACCTTGAATTCTTTCGTGGCCATTTAATAAACCGCTTGCTGCTTCAAAGAAATCTACTAAACGTTTAAATTCTATATCACTCCATTGATGGCTGTGGTTGGTTCGTACATTATTTAAGAATTCTGTATTAAATTCAGTGAACTGATGTAATATGTTGTCAAATTCTTGAAGACCACCAAGAAGTTCATCGTTAAGAGCAATAAAGGTGTAGGCATTTGTGAAGCTGGCGTGAGCCTGATTTAAATACGTTAAGGCGCACATTAAGTCTTTTTGCTTATCAAATTCTTTTTCATCATCTAGCTCGCTTTTAAATAAAAGTTTATGTGAATAGTTTGCGTTATCAAAACCATCAATTAATAAATTTGATAAAATCTGTTTTTTTTGTTCAAAATTTTCAATTTCCATTATTATCACCTCGATTTAATTTACAAGTAAAATACCTTGTGAAGATATTATATCAAATAAAAAAAGCTGATTTAGGGGGTCTTACAAAAATACTAAAATTTTTTCAAAGAGATGATTCAAAGCGAACAATAAAATTTGGTCATCTCTTGTTAAACAGTAAAAATCGAACGATATATATTCCAGAAAGGATGTTTGTATGGGAAAAACAAAATCGAAAATCAAGAAGAAAAAACGTCGTTTGGAACAAAAGGCAATCCAGAATGGAACGGCTAAGAAAAAATAAAAAAAGCCACCTCTTTATGAGATAGCTGCCCATAACTATTTTACCATAAGGAGATGGCGTTTGTGAGATTTCAGTGGTTAAAAGATTATCAAGAACTTGATGAGCAGATTCTTTACTTAAAGTGGAATCTTAATAAAAGTAAGCTTGAATTGAATCGATGGGTCAATGGGGATTTAGCAGACGTCCGAATCGAAAAGAATTCTAGATCAGCTTCTTTAGAAGAAAATATTCAAAAGATAGAAAATGAAATTGATTTACTCGAAGAACAAAGAAAAGAAATGCTTGCTATTATTAATTCTTTTAAAGGGATTGATAATGAGATTATTCGGAAGAAATATATTGAAGGTTGTTCATTAGAGATAATAGCCGAAGAGATTGGCTACAGCGCATCTTATGTCAGACAAAGACACGCAGAAATTCGTAAAACTTTAGACTTCTTAGATGAGTA
>NZ_JAKZIW010000039.1:0-20098 GCF_031143325.1 Enterococcus sp. FR204
AGAAAACAGGTATTGGACAGCTTTCTTTCAGTGATATCAAACAAGCATTGTTGTTCCCTGTCTTATTGCTGATCGGCTGTTCAGTCTTAAGCAGCATCACTTCATTTATTCAGGAACGGACAATGGCAGCGTTAAGCGAAAAGATCACATTGAGGGTGCGAAAAGAAATCACAAAAAAATTCAAAACATTACCGATGTCGTTTTTTGACAATCATCAAGTAGGTGACATCATTAGTCGGACAACTACCGGTCTCATTCAACTTTCTCAAGTGTTATTGACAGGTTATCAATCAATTTTTTACTTCTGTCGTAACAATAGCTGCTGCCGGTCTGATGCTGTTTTATATCGAAAGCAAGCTTACTTTGCTCGTCTTATTGCTGATCGTTGGCAGTTCAATTGTTACAACTAAGATTGCGAACAAAAACAAACAGATTTCTGAACAGAATCAGTATGAACTGGGTGTTTTAAATAATCGAATGGAAGAAATCTTAGCTGGTAATCTAGTGGTCAAAACATTCAATCAGCAAGCTCATGCAGAAGCTGCTATACACGAAGTAAATAAAAAGCAATACAACGCTTTTAAACGTGCTCAATTTATGAACTTTGCTATCTATCCGGCCATTCGTTTCATTAATCAACTCGCCTTCATCATAAGTGCGGTATTCGGTGCTATGCTTGTTCTATCAGGTGGTGTGACGATCGGCTTCTTACAAGCTTATCTTCAGTACATCAATCAGATTTCTGAACCAATTTCTACCGCTTCTTATGTGATCAACTCGATCCAATCCGCAATGGCAGCAATCGATAGGATATTTGAGATATTAGATGAAACAGATGAAATTCCAGACCTTCCAGATGCAAGACTTTTAGAACAACCGAAAGGAAAAATGGCTTTCAAAAATGTACAGTTTGGTTACACATCAGATAAAATATTGATGAATCAAGTCGATTTTTCAGTAAAGCCAAAACAAACGGTAGCGATCGTTGGTCCAACTGGTGCAGGAAAAACGACTTTAGTCAATCTGCTGATGCGTTTTTATGAACTGAATAAAGGAAAGATCGAATTCGACGGTCTTGATATTACCAAGCTTTCACGTGGAGAACTACGTCGTTCTTTTGGGATGGTTTTACAAAATACCTGGCTGTTTGAAGGAACGGTAGCTGATAATATCGCCTACGGGAAAATGGATGCCACAAGAGAACAAATTATCGAAGCGGCTGAAATCGCACAATGTGATCACTTTATTCGAACACTGCCAGACGGATATGATACGATCATTTCTAGCGAAAACGGCACGTTATCTCAAGGACAGCAACAATTATTGACAATTGCTCGAGTCATTCTAGCGAATCCTCCTGTCGTTATTTTAGATGAAGCAACTTCTAGCGTAGATACACGAACAGAAGCATTGATTCAGCAAGCAATGGAAGCTGTGACAAAAGATAGGACAAGTTTTGTGATTGCACACCGTTTGTCAACGATTGAAAATGCAGACATGATCCTTGTAATGAAGAATGGCGATATCGTCGAAAAAGGAACACATTCTGAACTACTCCAATCACCAACGCTTTATGCCAGTCTTTATAATAGTCAATTTCAGATAGCGTAACAAACATTATCTAAAAAGCTATCGATCATGTATGATTAATCCATGATCGATAGCTTTTTTAAATGTACTAGTGGTGCCACTAGAAACACAAAGAATAATACTAATGATACTTTTTGGATAGCTCCTTCAGTTTCGTTCGGTAAGTAGTGACAACAGTCTTGTCACAATCCCTTTTTACGAATAAACGGTGTTCAAGAGACAACCTATCGGCAATAAGACACGATCTTGTAAAATACGAGAAGCTATTCTTCAAAATCGCTTCTTGTTGCTCTTGTCAACTCCGAATCACGAGTTACACTATTCAACAAATATGAGAAGCTGTTTTTTGAATTTGTTTCTTGTGACTCGGAGCTGAACGTCAGGCTCACAATCTCTCTTCTTTAATCTCCTTGTTCTACTTGCGATAGTTGCTGAACGAATTGCCATGTTTCCCCGTTATCAGTTGAACGGAAGAGGCAGGCAAACATTTTCCCTGCATCGATTGGTCCTTTTTTCAACAAATAAAATTTTGTCTCTAACGTATTCGCGCTTATTTGAGTAACTTCATTTGGTGATTGAAAAAGATCTATCCCCCCTGTCTGATAGTTTTCCGGAATCGACAGAACTGATTCTTTGAATGAGCGTCCTCCGTTATTTGTATAAAACAAACTTTCACGTGTCGAAACAAAACCTAAAGAAGTTGTAACGAAGCTGACATTTTGTACTGGCTGATTGATCATTGTACTTCCACTTTTTATCCAAGTGATTCCGCCATCCATAGTAGTGTAAATGTACAAAGTTTCTGCAGACATCCCACTGGCTGATGTACAGATAAATAGACCATCGTTGCCATAAAATACTGCTTTTCGATAACGTATCGGCTGAACTGATTGGGTGATAATAGACGTTTGCCATGTTTTACCATTATCTCTTGAAGTCAGCAGACGTACATCATCCCCAGAAGAATAGATAAACCATGAGAAATCGGCGGAAATATCATATGTGTTGTCCATCCAATAACCTTCAGGAATCAGCCCCGTTGTCAGGGTGTATTCGCCAAAACGCAACCATTGCGAATCAATCGGCACAAATACCCAATTAGCACCACTATCTGTTGTCATATAGAGAGAGTGCGTCTCTGTATCAAGTTTGAGATCATTTATCTTTTGTGTTGTCAAATTTACCTTTTGCTTAGGATCAGCTAACAACCCTTCATTTGTCTTTTGTATATGCGTATCGTTAGTTGAGTTCATTGTCATGTGAGAAGCAGCATTTATATGAGAAGACATTTTTGGCTGAGTATATCTCCCATAATAGATTGTTCCAGCTAAAAGAATGAGGAAAAAACCAGTGACTAATGTACTCATCTTAGTTGTCAGGTATCCACCAGGCGAAGACTGGCTTTTTTCCCATCTGGGTTCGTTTTCTAGTAAAAAATATGGAATGTGTTCATTCCGAATTTTGATTTGCTTTCGCCTAAGTAGACAGGTAAATCATCAAGTGATCTCAGCAATAACTGGCAATCACTTTTTTGTATCCGAAAAGCTTGACTCGTCGAAGTCTTCTCAAAATAAAGATAGTCATCATCTTGAGAAGTTGGTTTATTATGTAAAAACTGTTGTGCTCTTTGACTAAGCCATTGATCGAAATGACGCGACAATTGATGGTAACGGAGCCAAATAAGTAGAAGAAAAACAATAAGCACAACAATTGTTATTCCGCCAACTCCCCACGAAAAGTGATACAAATTATTTAATTTTTGCATCCCTTCAGCTGAACGGACTACTGCACTCATATGGCGATATAGGAACGATACAGCTCCGAAAAAAAGCAAACCAGAGAAAAATACTAAGCTTAAAAGCTTGAACATTATTCTTTTCGCTCTTTTTTTCGCTTTCTCGATAATTTTTTGTTTAGCTGATAATACTTCGATAATAAATAGTTCTTGATCCATTTGTCTCTCCTTTTCTCATACTTCATTCATTATGCGTCAAAATCCATACAATCACTAGTCCCACTAATAAAAAATTTATGAATTTGGTATGTACTCTCAATTTCAGGTAGTTTATACATCAAAAAATACTAAGATTAATAGACAAAAATTTGATGATTACAGAGATCTCTTACAAGACCATTCAGAAGAAAAAGACATTGAACGTGTTTGAGAACATGAAAATCAAAAACTTTTTGATCAATCAATTAATCAATTTGAAATAACAAAAAATCTGAGACAGAATGAAGTTCATTCTGGACCAGATTTGATTTTGCACAACTCATCAGTCCTTATTGACAAAGAGCCAATTAATTAGCAACGATATTGACTAACTTGTTTGGTACCACAATAACTTTTCTGACTGTTTTGCCTTCAATATATTCTTGCACTATTTCATTGGCTAATGCTGCTTTTTCTAGCTCATCTTTTCCTAAGTCTCGGGGAACATTGCTTTTCGCACGAACTTTACCGTTTACTTGGAAAACAACTTCTACTTCATCTTCAACAAGTGCTGCTTCATCGTATGTTGGCCATGGTGCGTAAGAAATACCACCATCATTTCCAAGGATTGCCCATAGTTCTTCACCCATGTGAGGAGCAATCGGTGCGAGTAGTTGAACAAATCCTTCGATATATTCATAAGGCAGAGCGTCCACTTTATAGGCTTCATTGATAAAGACCATCAATTGGGAGATTGCTGTATTGAAATGAAGATTTTCATAGTCTTCTGTCACTTTTTTCACTGTTTGATGATACACTTTATCAAGCTTGCCATCATTCAATGTAGTGATACGGTCACGCATTTTATTGTTCTCATCAACGATCAAACGCCATACACGATCCAAGAATTTACGGCTTCCTTCTAAGCCATTTTCGCTCCAAGCAATCGAAGCATCTAATGGCCCCATGAACATTTCGTACATGCGCAGTGTATCTGCACCGTAAGTTTCGACCACATCATCAGGATTGACTACATTACCACGAGATTTTGACATTTTTTCGTTGTTTTCGCCTAAGATCATTCCTTGATTGTATAGTTTTTGGAATGGTTCTTTTGTAGGAACAACACCGATATCGTATAAGAATTTATGCCAGAATCGTGCATATAGTAAATGAAGTACCGCATGTTCTGCTCCACCAATGTAGATGTCAACTGGTAGCCAACGCTTCAACTTTTCATAATCTGCTAGTTCTTTTTTGTTATGAGGGTCGATATAACGCAGGTAATACCATGAGCTTCCTGCCCATTGTGGCATTGTATTCGTTTCGCGACGGCCTTTTTTACCTGTTACAGGATCAACGACATTGACCCACTCCTCGATATTTGCTAATGGAGATTCTCCAGTACCGCTTGGCTTGATGTTTTTTGTCTTAGGCAACCGTAATGGTAGCTCTTCTTCTGGGACAGCTGTGACTGTTCCGTCCTCCCAATGGATGATTGGGATTGGTTCACCCCAGTAACGTTGACGGGAGAATAGCCAGTCACGTAAGCGATAGCTGACTTCTTTTTTCCCTACGCCATTTTCTTCTAGCCATTCATTCATTTTATCGATTGCTTCTTGTTTGTTCATGCCGTCTAGAAATTCAGAGTTGATGTGCGTACCATCTTCTGTGTAAGCAGCTTTTTCAACATCTCCACCTTCGATAACTGGAAGAATTTCTAGTCCGAAAGTTTGAGCGAATTCAAAGTCACGTTCATCATGTGCCGGAACAGCCATGATAGCTCCTGTGCCGTATGAAGATAATACATAATCGGCGATCCAGATTGGGATTTCCTTGCCATTAACTGGATTGATTGCATAAGCACCAGTAAATACTCCTGTTTTTTCTTTTGCAAGATCTGTTCTCTTTAGATCTGATTTTTTAGCTGTCTCTTCGATATAAGCTTTTACAGCAGCTTTTTGTTCAGGGGTCGTAATTTCTCTAACAAGATCTAGTTCAGGTGCAAGAACCGAGTAAGTTGCACCGAATAGAGTATCTGGTCGTGTCGTAAATACGGTATAGGATTTATCCGTACCAGCCACTTTAAATTCAATATTTGCTCCTACCGAACGACCGATCCAATTTCTTTGCATTTCTTTAATGCTTTCTGGCCAATCAACTAATTCTAGATCATCCAATAAGCGATCAGCATAAGCAGTGATTTTCAGCATCCATTGGCGCATTGGTTTTCTGACTACATCATAGCCACCACGTTCACTTTTCCCATCGATCACTTCTTCATTTGAAATAACTGTTCCTAATTCAGGTACCCAGTTTACCGCTACTTCTGCTTCATAAGCTAGACCTTTTTCATAAAGCTTCGTAAAGATCCATTGTGTCCATTTATAATACTCCGGATCAGTTGTATTCACTTCGCGATTCCAGTCATAACTAAATCCTAAAGAATTGATTTGGCGTCGGAATGTTTCGATATTTTTTTGGGTAAACTCAGCCGGATCGTTTCCTGTATCTAGCGCATATTGTTCAGCAGGCAGACCGAATGCATCCCACCCCATTGGATGCAGTACGTTGTATCCTTGACTTCTTTTCACACGTGAAAGGATATCCGTTGCCGTATAACCTTCAGGATGCCCTACATGTAGCCCTTGACCGGATGGATAGGGAAACATATCCAGTGCGTAAAATTTTGGCTTTTCAGGATCATCATGGGTGTTGAAAGTATTCGTTTTTGCCCAGTATTTTTGCCATTTTTTCTCAATTTCTTTATGATTGTAACTCATTTGCTGTCCTCCTGTTCTATTGAAAACACTTGTTTCTATTATAAATATAACGAAAAAACCGGCAGAATCTGTTTATTTTTATTTCCTTTTGCTTTGGTTTTTCAAACTTCACAAAAGAAATAAAAAAATCCTATAAAAAGATTGCTCTTTTTATAGGACGTAATCTACGCGGTACCACCTAATTTTACCTTAGTGAAAAGGCCTCGAACGTTGTAACGGCCGTCACCGCCGCTTGCTTACTCGGGTATTCAGCAAGGGCAACTCAAAGGCGAGTTCAAAAGCATCCGTGCACATTCTCACCAGCCATGCGCTCTCTGAAACTTCAGTCTTTTTACTACTTCCTTTTCAAGTGTTGTCATATTTAAGTAGCCTTATAGTAACAAATATTTTTGTGGAATTCAATCGTTATTTCTTCGAACAGCTATTTTATTTAGCTACAATCAATGTTTGACCTGGATAAATAAAGTTGTTCTTAATATTGTTCCATTCGATTAGTTGAGCCATTGTAATTCCATGACTGTCAGCAACACTCCAAACAGATTCTCCAGATTTCACAGTATAGGTTTTCGAACCAGTAACTGATTGTTGGTTTGTTGATTGAGATGAACCTTTCTTCACAATCACTTGCTGTCCTGGATAGATAAAATTATTTTTGATATTATTCCATTCGATTAACTGATCCATCGTGATATGATGTTTGTTCGCTACGCTCCAAACTGACTCGCCCGCTTTCACGGTATACATCGTATTACCAGTGGATGATGTACTTGTCGTAGCAGACGTATTCGGTGTATTTGGTTTCGCTGCAGAAGTAGTTGAACCTGTATTTGTATTTGCCGAAGTTCCACCTTTAACGATCAATTGCTGTCCTGGATAAATGAAGTTGTTTTTGATATTATTCCATTCGATTAACTGATCCATCGTGATGCCGTTTTTATTTGCCACGCTCCAAACAGATTCACCTGCTTTCACGGTATAAGTGCCTTGAGACGAACTGCTGCCAGTATTAACTGAACTGCTGTTATTTGTATTGGTTGACGAACCTGTATTACCTGACGTGCTGTTTGTTGATCCACTGTTTGAAACAGTCAGTTGTTGTCCTGGGTAGATAAAGTTATTTTGGATATTGTTCCATTGGATTAGCTGAGCCATCGTAATTCCGTATTTATTTGAGACGCTCCAAACAGAGTCTCCGGCTTTAACTGTATATTTCGTTCCTGAAGCTGTATTAGAAGAACTTGAGCTGGACGAACTAGAGCCACTTGTATTCCCAGTATTTGAGCCAGTATTTGAGCCAGTATTTGCTCCAGCATTAGAAGAACCGCCATTTGATACGATTAGCTGTTGTCCTGGATAAACGAAATTGTTCTTGATATTGTTCCATTCAATCAATTGAGCCATCGTAATTCCGTGATCATTTGAGATCTTCCAAACAGAATCACCAGATTGAACAGTGTATTTCGCACCAGTTGTTTGTCCTCCGTTTGATGTACCAGCATTTCCTGAAGAATTGGTATTGTTACCGGAATTATTCGTCGAAGAGCCATTTTCCTGGCTACCTTTGATTGTCAGTTTTTGTCCTGGATAAATGAAATTGTTTTGGATGTTGTTCCATTGGATCAATTGATCCATTGTGATACCGAATTTATTTGAGATTCCCCAAACAGAATCACCAGATTGGACAGTATAAGTGGTCGAAGTTGCTGAACCTGAGTTTGTATTACCAGAATTGCTTGAACCGCCAGTACTACCTGTACTTCCAGTATTATTGCCACCTGTAGTCGCTCCACCGCCTGCGTTTCCGCTAGCTGGTGTATCATATTGGGTCAATCCGTAAGTTGCGATGATATTATTTAATTTGCCTGCGTAACCAGGATCAGTCGCATAACGCCCTGTCAAACAAGCTGTCGCATCTGTATAGGATTTCGTGTTGCTCTTCCAAGTACCGGCATAGTAATAACCGTTGCCAAATGAAGTATTTCTAAGTACATAGGCATTGTCATTGAAAGATTCAGCAAAAGAAGGATATTGTCGGAAAGGCTCCTTTTTATTTACCCATTGATTATTTAAAAATTCAAGCGTATCCATGTAGACGGTTTGTCCTTGATAGCTGCCTTTTATCCCAAAAAGATTATAATAAGGTGCTTGAGATAACGCACTACTGCCCCAACCGCTTTCTACAACTGCTTGTGCGATCATCACTGATGCATATAGATCGTTGGCTTGAGCGATTGGTTGAGCATAAGTAGCAATTTCTGTGATAAATGCCGCTGTATTGATTCTTGCGCCGAACTGAACAGGTGTTTCATCCGCTTGAACAGGAACCGGCTGTACTAATGGGGCAGCGACAGAACAGCCTACCATCGCAGTTCCCACGATTGCTGCCCCTCGTTTTGCTTTTCGAAAACGTTTGGTCTGTTCTAAACGTCTCCGTTCTTTTCTTGCAATGTTTTCCATCTTCTATCCTCCAACTTCAATTTATCTATTATTAATAATTATAACTTCTCTTAATATTTATTAAAAGTTATTTAAGAGCTTTGTTGTTTTTTGTAATCATATTGTAATTTACCGTAATGAACAACTTCTGTTCATTTTCAAGTTCTTCCTACGTCTACGTTCTTGTTTAAAAGGATTTCGAAAAACACTGATTTTATTTCCCTAACATTTCATTTGCATTACCAAAAAATGTCTTTCCGATTACAGTTATTTTTTTTTATAAGAATATTGGTTATTCAAAGAGGAATCATACATTGGTTTTATCTCTTTACCGTTTTTTTCGCTGGACCAAAAATGCTATAATAAGTCATTGCTTCAAAGGAGGAATTGTATGAAATATAAAACATCATTTCAGGTGGCTGGTAGCTTCTTTCTTGCCCTGTTTTTCATTTTGGGCTGGATCGTAAAGTTCCATCTGTCGTGGCTTTCTGGTTTCGATCAGTGGTTTACAGGCATTGTCAGAGCTTCTTATCCTGATCTGAACAGCTACCAACTCTTTATGACTAAATTCGGTAATCCTCTTACCGTCATCATTTTATTTGCTTGTGCGGCTTTACGGATGTGGTATAAGAAAAAAAGGGCAGAAACATTTTGGTTCGTTTCTGGATTTATTGTAATTGCTGGAATCATCAACCCGGTGATCAAACTATTTTTCATGCGAGAGCGTCCTTCATTGGCGCACTTAGTAGTTGAAACAAGTTACAGTTTCCCTAGTGGACATGCAGCAGGCAGTATGATTCTTTACGGTTCTTTACTATTTCTGCTTCCAGCTTTTGTTCAAAAAAGAACCTTACGCACATTGCTTCAATTGCTGATGGTGTTTATTATAGTAAGTGTCGGGATAAGCCGCATTTATCTGGGCGTTCATTTTCCTACTGATATCATCGGCGGCTACTTACTCAGTCTTTCTTGGCTGTGCCTGACTTATCCAGTGTATAGAGAAAAAAGAAAACAAATAGATAACTCTTACAGAAAGAAGGACTTTTAATGACTTTTCCTTATTCAGAAGGAAATAAAAGATATCATTCTTGGAATTACGCTTTACGAAATGAGTTTGGCGGGAAAATTTTCAAGGTGCCTATCGATGGAGGGTTCGACTGTCCGAATCGAGATGGGACTGTTGCCCATGGCGGATGTACTTTTTGCAGTGTATCTGGTTCGGGTGACATGATCGTTGCACCTGAAGACCCTCTTCCAATCCAATTCCAGAAAGAAATCGACATGATGCATCAAAAATGGCCTCATGTCCAACAATACATCGTTTATTTCCAAAATTTTACAAACACCCATGCGCCAGTTGAAATAATCAAAGAACGATTTGAGCAAGTAGTCAATTTACCAGGTGTCGTAGGATTATCAGTCGGTACACGACCGGATTGTCTGCCAGATGAAGTAGTTGATTACCTTGCTGAACTGAACGAGCGGATGTATTTATGGGTAGAACTTGGATTGCAAACAACTTTTGAAGAAACTTCAAAACTGATCAACCGAGCACATGATTATCAAACTTATTTAGATGGCGTGGCTAAATTACGCAAACATAATATCCGTGTTTGTACGCATTTGATCAACGGATTACCAGGCGAAAGTTTAGAAATGATGAAAGAAAATGTCAGACGCACCATTTTAGATTCAGATATCCAAGGAATCAAGCTTCATTTGATGCATCTGATGCGCAAAACGAGAATGTTGCGGGACTATCATGAAGGTCGCCTTCAATTAATGAGCCGTCCTGACTATGTCAATGTCATTTGCGACCAGCTGGAAATGATACCAAAAGAGATCATCATCCATCGTTTGACAGGGGATGCGCCGTGGGATTCCTTGATTGGACCAATGTGGAGCTTGAAAAAATGGGAAGTCTTGAATGCAATTGATGAAGAACTTCTTCGCAGAGATAGCTTCCAAGGAAAATATGATGTACGGAAAAAGGTGAGCGTCTGATGTTGCAAACTGCTTTGCATTTCAGCCATACATTACTGCAAGAAATCTTGCAACCAGGGGATCACGTCGTAGATGCAACGATGGGCAATGGCCACGATACGGTTTTTCTAGCAGAACACATCGGAAAAACTGGTCATGTCTATAGTTTCGATATCCAGCAACAAGCAATCGATGCTACTCGTGAAAGGCTAGAACAGCGTCAGTTAGAAGAACGTGTCTCATTGTTTCTACAAGGCCACGAAACTTTAGGAGAAGTGATAGCTGAACAACAAAATCTCAAAGCAGGGATTTTCAATCTAGGGTATCTCCCAAAAAGTGATAAAGCAATCATCACTATGCCAGAGACTACACGCACAGCTATGGAAGAAATATTGAAACGACTTGTGCCTCGCGGACGATTGATCCTTGTCGTCTACTATGGTCATGAAGGTGAAGAAAAAGAACTGGATATGGTTGATTCTTTTTGTTCCAAACTGCCACAGGAAACATATAATGTGCTGAATTATCGGTTTATCAACCAAAAGAACCAGCCGCCTATTTTATATTGTATTGAGAAAAAAAGATAAATAAAAAACGCAAAACATAAATGATATGTTTTGCGTTTTTTTCTCTAATACTCAGGTTAAGGCGTTGATTTCATAACCTCTTTATTCACGGTGCTCAAAAGCTTGCATCTGCGGTAATAAGTCCAACCAAATCAAAAACATGAGAAGCTGTTTTTGATTGGCTGTTCTTATTACTTGATGCAGGACAGCTTTTTCACAACCTCTTTATTCAAATACAAATTGATTATGATAAAGTTCCGCATAAAATCCATTTTCTGCTAATAACTCGTGATGACTGCCTTCTTCAATGACTTCCCCATCACGCAAGACAACGATTCTATCTGCATTCAAGATTGTTTTCAGCCGGTGAGCAATCACAAAGCTGGTTCTTCCTTTGATTGCTTCATCCATTGCTTTTTGGATCCTTGCTTCTGTTACCGTGTCTACATTACTTGTTGCTTCATCCAAAATCAATAAAGATGGATTTGTGATGATCGTTCGAGCAATACTGATCAACTGCTTTTGACCTGTACTGAATAAGTTATTTTCTTCGGATATCTCTGTATCATAACCTTTTTCTAACGTCATGATGAAGTCATGAATATTCGCTTGTTTTGCTGCATTGATGACTTCTTCATCTGAAGCGTCCGGTTTGCCGAATGTGATATTGTCTTTGATCGTTCCGGAGAACAATACAGATTCTTGCAAAACGATTCCTACATGTCTACGTAATGCATCAAGATCATAATCTCGGATATCTATTCCATCGATGACTACTGAACCATCATTGACATCGTAAAAACGGTTTAGCAGATTCATGATCGTCGTTTTCCCCGATCCTGTTGGACCAACAAGAGCAACCATTTCTCCTTTGTCCACATTGATCGAGACATCTTTCAAGACTAGTTTTTCTGGAGAATAACCAAAATCTACGTGCTGCAACGCAAGACCTTTTTCAACACCATCAAATGCTTTACCGTTTTCTGGTTTGACTTCATCTTTTTCATCAAACATTTCATTCAATCGTCTTGCCCCTGTAATCGCTAATTGGATCATGCTGTATCCAGATGAAATCTGCATCAGTGGTTGGTAATATTGTTGTGAATACTGGACGAATGTCACAACTAAGCCTAATGCCACCGAACGTTCCAAATCACCATTTAATGCTAACCAGCCGCCGAAAAAGATAACTATCGCTGTATTGACCAGTGACATTCCTTGCATCATCGGAAATAGTAGACCAGAATAAGCTTGTCCTTTGAAGGTTGCTTCGCGAACACTTTGATTATGCTCTAAGAATCCTTCAATCGTTTCTTCTTGTAAGCCATTTGTGATGATGACACGTTGTCCGCTGATTTTTTCATCCATATAACCATTTAGTTTCCCCACTTCATCTTGCTGAAGATCCACATATTTCCGTGCTTTGCGGATAATCAAGACAGCTATCAAAACGGCTACTGGAGTGGAAGCAATTGTAGCCCAAGCTAACTCTACATTTTGGCGGAACATCATGATCAAGATCCCGACAAGTAAAACAGCATTCGTGATGACTTGAAGCAAAGCTTGGTTCAAACTATTTTGAATATTATCTAAGTCACTGGTAAAACGACTTAAAATTTCACCGTCTTGATGAGAATCAAAGAAACGGATCGTCAATTTTTCCAATTTGTTGAATAGACCGATACGCATTCGGTTCGTTGACTTCCCTACTACTTGTGTGAACAAAATACTATAGATAAAGTTGGCTGCACTAGCTAGTACATAAAACAGCAAGAGTTTCCATATTACAGAAACAAATTTGCTTTTATCGTCTACGCCTTGCATCAAGCCTCCTACGTAATTAGCTAATTCTTGAAAAGCTTCCCCGATGTATTGAGGTGCCTTTACTTGTAGATAGGTAGCAATGATCACTGTGATAAAGATAAAGAAAAAGGAGAGTTTGTACCGCTTCAAATAGTGATAGAAAAATTTACTTGCTTTTATTAGATCAGTCATACTTACTCCTCCGTTCCTTTTTGAGTTTCAAAGATTTCCTGATAGACACGGTTTCCAGCTACCAATTCCTCATGGGTTCCTTCGCCGACTAATCTGCCTTCATCCAATACTAAGATGCGGTCTGCTTTGACAACAGAAGCAATTTTTTGTGCGATGACAATCGTCGTTGTTCCCTTCAAATCTCGATCGAGTGCTTCTCGGACCAGCTTTTCAGAGCGAGCATCCAATGCACTCGTACTGTCATCTAGGATCAAGATCTTTGGATTACCGATAACGCCACGAGTAATGGATAAACGTTGCTTTTGACCACCAGAAAAGTTACTGCTACGTTCTTCTACTGGTGCTTCGTAACGATCAGATAACTTTTCGATGAATTCTTTTGCTTGAGCAATAGAAGAAGCATGTTCCATCTCTTTTTCTGTTGCATTCTTTTTCCCTTGACGCAAGTTTTGAGCAATCGTTCCTGAGAATAAAATTGCTTTTTGCAAAACAAAGGACACCGTTTGTCTTAAACTCTTTTCATTTACTTGACGAAGATCTACACCACCTACTTCAACTTTGCCTTCTGTCGGATCAAATAGACGAGGGATCAATTGTGCTAGTGTTGACTTCCCGGCACCAGTCGCCCCGACGATACCAACCATTTCTCCAGGTTTGATAGAAAAGCTGATATCTTTAAGCGTATCTGTATCCTCACCAGGATAACGAAAAGAAACATGGTCAAAAGTGACAGAACCCGTCAACTCTTGTTCTGGAACGTCTAAATAAGTAAGATCTGGTTCAGCATCTAAAATTTCCGCAATCCGCTTCAGCGATACGGCTGCTCTTGAAGTCATCATCATCATCATTCCGCCAATAATGATTGCCATCATAATCTGCATCAAGTAGTTCATGAATGAAGCAATTCCACCAATTAACGTAGGATCATCTTTAACAAGATCGCTCACAAAAAAGATCGCCCCAACCACAGCCAAATTGGCAGCCAGCATGAAGGACGGGATCATCACAGAAAATAATGTACCGACTATGATGTTGTGTTTTGTTAAGTCCTCACTTACTTTGCTGAATGACTTCAATTGGTTTTCTTCTTGTACAAAAGATTTCACTACACGAATCCCTAGTAAGTTTTCTTTTGCAATGCTATTCACACGATCAATCAGTTTTTGAATGATCATGAAGTGCTTGCCCATCCTTGTAAATGAAAGTGCCGTAATCAGAAATACCGTAACGATAAGCGCTACGATGATCCACCATAATTGCGGCATCGTGATCATAGCTAAAATGAAGGCACCAATAAATAAGAATGGAATTCGAAAAAGTGATTGCAAAGAAATCATCACTAAATTTTGGATTTGCGTGATATCATTTGTTAGACGAACAACAAGATTTCCAGCAGAGAACTGTTCGATATTTCCAAATGAAAATGTCTGGATCTTTCGAAATGCTTCTTCTCGGATATCTGCACTTACGCCTTGAGCTACTTTTGCAGAGAAAATCGTGTTCGTTACACCTGCGGCTAATCCTAGTAAAGCCAGACTGATCAGGTAAATACCAATTGTTTTCATTTCATCATTATCTTCTGTAATAATAGCTTCCAATACTTGCTGTAGTAACTTAGGTTGCCATAATGCTGCTGCAACCATGACTGCTACGGACAGCAAGGAAATAAAAACAGCTACTTTATATTTTTTCGCATGTCGTAAGATTAATTTCATTCGTTGATTACACCCCTTTGTTTAAATTGACAGGACTAATTTAACACTGTAAAATTAGTCCTGTCAATTTACCATGTTTAAAAAGATAATGCAATACACGAGGTTGATAAAATGGAAATAAAGCTTTCTCAAGCAATCATCATTCAGGCCGCCTTTGATATCCTGGCTGAAACACAAGCTCTTTCGCAGCTTTCCATGCGAAACATCGCAAACAGAATTCATGTTCAAGCACCTGCTTTATATTGGTATTTCAAAAACAAACAACAGCTCTTGCAAAAAATGGCTGAAACAATGGAAGAAGAATTAGCGCTTCCAGATCCAACTTTGCCTTGGAATGAACAGTTGCTGCAGTATATGGAAAATTACTATGACCTTTATACACGTTTCCCTTGTGGGGCAGAATTAGAAATCAATACTGTGCCCGCTTTTCCGAGTCGATTAGAACATTTGGAGCAAATGATCCAATTACTTGTTCGTGAAGGATTTTCAGTCACCCAAAGTCATCAGGCCATTGCCTCTCTCCACAATTTATTGATTGGACAGTTAATGGATCAGCAGCATGAACAGCAGCTTCGGCAAAAGATTATGGACGGAAATGAATTTTTGAAAGAAACAGTTCTATTTATGCGTAATTATGTAGTTGAAAATCAATTAGAGGGATTTAAAGAAAATATGCAGTCCCATGCAGAATTGAATGAAAAAGCACTCTTTCTAACGAGTGCACAAACCTATATTGAAGGCTTATGCCAACAAAATAAAAGAAGAGAAAACGAGCAGTAAAAAAGCTCCTATAGAGATCACTATGTTTGTGATCTCTATAGGAGCTATCTTTTTAAGACTCTTTTTTTATTTTTCTTCCATTAGCCACGCCAATGCACGTTGAATCCATTGGTCCCAGAAGATCCAGTTATGATCGCCAGGTCCTTGTTCAAAGGTGACCGCCAAGCCTTGTTCCTGCATAGCAGATACCATTTCCTGATTTGCCTGATAAAGAAAATCAGATTCCCCACAAGCCATATAAAATCTTGGAACTGGTTTTCCGCTTTTTACTAGTTCTTTCAGTAAGTATTGCGGATCATTTTTTGAACCTTCGATTTGATCCAATGGTCCAAAGATCCCTTCCCAAAAAGCTACTTTACGAACCATCAAAAGATCATCCATTCGATTCCCTACAGAAACAGCGCCTGAAAGAGAGATTACTGCTGCGAAATTTTCTGATTTTGCAAGGCCTAGTTTTAACGCGCCATATCCGCCCATCGATAATCCGGCGGCATATGTTTTTTCTCTTTTTCTTGTTAATTGCGGGAATAATTCATGACAAATCTCAGGTAGCTCTTCTGCAATGAATGTCCAATACTTCATATCATAAACTGTATCTGTGTACCAGCCAAGATCAGTAGATGGCATGATGACAGCTAATCCGTAGTCTGCTACATAACGTTCAATCGACGTACGTCTTTCCCATACACTATGATTGCCACCCATTCCATGAAGTAAATATAAAACAGGTATATCCGTTGTCTCTTGCTCTGAACTGGTGCCAATCACCTTTTTTGTTGTTTGCGGTAGTATCACATTTAGATTGACTTCCATTTCTAACACATTCGAATAAATATTTGCTTGAATAAATGCCATATTTTCGCCTTCCTTAGTAAGAAGTTATTTTTGAATAACTTTAAATTTGAATGATTCGGCTATGTACATATCTTAACCGAAACTACTGTTTTATTTTACCACTTTTTTCATGAACGAAAAGCGTTAAGACCAAAGCAATGATCACGAGTAACAAGCCAACTAGATAAACGGAATGTAACCCATCATAAAGAATTTTTCTTAATGGTAACAAAATATCCGCATCAATATATTTAGCCGTTTGTGGATTCACCAGTTTATTCATGATATCTGCATCATTTGTTAAATTTGCTGCTGCAAGTTCTCGTTTAGTTACCCCATTTATCAATAAACCAAAAATAGAAACCATGACTGTTTGACCAATTGTTCGAACTAACGTATTAAAAGAAGTTGCTACACCAAGCTGGTCACGAGATACACTATTTTGTGCACTGACAGTCGAGGTAGTCATGGTCACACCTAAGCCTATACCGATGACCGTTGATATAGCAAAAAACCATAAATAGTTACTTCTGAAAGGCATAAGATACAACCAAGCGCCCCCAATAGCTGCGATTAGTAGTCCAATTCTCAAGACCCAATGAGTTTTCATTTGAGTCATCCACTTGCTTGCAAGGAAAGAACCGACCATCCAGACTAGTGATAATGGTGCTAATACCAACCCACCAATTGCTGCATTCAGTCCTAATACACCTTGCATCCACATAGGAATATAAACATCGATTCCCATCAAAAAACCACTAGCCAATGCTGCAGCCAAGTTTACCACAACAAATAGTGGATTTTTGAATAAATGCATCATGATGACAGGATCTTTAGCTCTTTTTTCAGCAAAAATAAAAACACCCAACAGTACGATACTGCCTAGCAACAAAGCAGAAACAAGCGGACTCATTCCCTCGTCTCCTAATAATTGGAACCCTAACAGCAATGAGACCAGCATAGCCATCAAACTAAAACTACCAAAAATATCCATTGGTTTAGACTCATGTATGATTTTTGGTTCATTTAAATATAGCCAAATCAAAATAATTAATAGAATACCGATCGGCACATTGATAAAAAAGATCCAGTGCCAGCTGATCGTTTCAACGATGAATCCTCCCGCAAGCGGTCCAAAAACACTGGCAATCCCCCAGGCTGAACTATTCAAACCTAAAACTTTTGCTCGCTTTTCAATAGAATAAAGATCGCCGATGATCGTCAAAGCTACTGGCATCATTGCCCCAGCACCCATCCCTTGAATCGCACGAGCAGCAATCAACCCAATCATGCTTTGAGATAAACCGCAAAATAACGAACCGATAATAAACAATAATGTCCCAAAAATAAAGATTGGTTTCCGTCCCACTTTATCCGCAAGTTTTCCGTAAATCGGAGTAAGCATAGCGTTTGTCAGCAAATAAATCGAAAATACCCAGTTCATGATTTCCATTCCATGTAATGAACCGACAATCGTTGGCATAGCGGTTGTTACGATTGTACCTTCAATAGCCGTCATGAACGTTGCAATGAAAATACTCACTGTGACCAAAGTAACATTTGTTTCTTTTTTCATCTTATTCCTCCCTTTCATTATGACAGGATCTAAAAATAGATAAATAATTACTATCTTTTTCAAGAGGTTAACTGCCATAAAAAAGCTGGAACAACCACCACTTGGCGATCGTTCCAGCTGAATATAACTTATTTTGCTAAACTTGCTTTCAACGCATCTACTTTGTCCGTATGTTCCCAAGGCAAATCTACATCTGTACGGCCAAAATGACCGTAAGCAGCTGTTTGTTTGTAAATCGGACGACGCAAATCAAGCATCTCGATGATTCCTGCTGGCCGAAGATCGAAGTTTTCTCTCACTGCAGCAATCAGTTCTTCTTCCGGAACCGTTCCAGTACCGAAAGTATTGATTGAGATCGAAACAGGTTGAGCAACACCAATCGCATAAGCTAGCTGTACTTCTGCTTTGCGAGCAAGCCCTGCTGCAACAATGTTTTTAGCAATATAACGTGCAGCATAGCTGGCAGAACGGTCAACTTTTGTCGCATCTTTACCAGAAAAAGCACCGCCACCATGACGAGCATAACCGCCATACGTATCAACAATGATTTTTCTTCCTGTTAATCCGGCATCCCCTTGAGGACCACCAATGACAAATCGGCCAGTCGGATTGATATAATATTTCGTTTGATCATCTAATAATTCAGCTGGAATAACTTCCTTCACTACTTTTTCGATGACATCATGACGAATTGTTTCATTATCTACTGCATCATCATGCTGTGTTGAAATAACGATTGTATCTACGCGTTCCGGTTGTCCTTGATCATCATATTCAACCGTTACTTGAGATTTTGCATCTGGACGTAAATACGTTAATTCATTTGATTTACGCAAATCTGCCAAGCGGCGTACCAGACGATGACTCAAAGCGATTGGTAAAGGCATCAATTCTGGTGTTTCATCTACAGCAAACCCAAACATTAAACCTTGGTCGCCAGCACCAATCTCATCTAATACGTCTTTTTTATCTTCATCCCGGATCTCAAGTGCTTCATCAACTCCTTGAGCAATATCAGGAGATTGTTCATCAATCGCAACCAATACAGCTGCTGTATCTCCATCAAATCCGAATTTTGCACGTGTATAACCAATTTCTTTTATTGTTTCCCGTACGACTTTTTGAATATCTACATATGCCGTCGTAGATATTTCTCCAAATACTAAAACAAGACCAGTTGTTACAGACGTTTCACACGCTACTCGTGCTGTTGGATCTTGTTTTAAAATTGCATCCAAGATTGCATCACTGATTTGGTCAGCAATTTTATCTGGATGTCCTTCAGAAACAGATTCTGATGTAAATAAGTGTCTTTCTACCATTATAATGATTCCCCCTAGTTAAATTCGGTTACAAGGCATCTCCGTCCTGCGGATCCTTTCGGGAACTTGCAACGAACCAAGTATAGCAGATAAAACAGTTTTCTGCTCGTATTTTTTCATTTTTTTGCTTAAAAAATATAAAAATATTTTACATTAGAACTGTCCAAAAAAGCTTAGCACAATCATCCATAAAGATAACTCTGCTAAGCTTTTTAAAATCATTCTTTCAGATAAAAAGAAAAAGATACTCAAAAAGTATCTTTCATGACCCGTACGGGATTCGAACCCGTGTTACCGCCGTGAAAGGGCGGTGTCTTAACCGCTTGACCAACGGGCCAATAAAATAAATGGGCCTAAATGGACTCGAACCATCGACCTCACGCTTATCAGGCGTGCGCTCTAACCAGCTGAGCTATAGGCCCATAAAAACTAAAAGCGGGTGACGAGAATCGAACTCGCGACAACAGCTTGGAAGGCTGTGGTTTTACCACTAAACTACACCCGCATAATGGCGCGGGACAGAATCGAACTGCCGACACATGGAGCTTCAATCCATTGCTCTACCAACTGAGCTACCGAGCCAAA
>NZ_JAKZIW010000004.1:0-84278 GCF_031143325.1 Enterococcus sp. FR204
ATACATTGAATGCCGGAGAAAAAAATTATCTGCCAACTGTAGGCTGGGAATATGAAGGGATTGCTTGGCAAGCACCAAACAGCGGACAACCTGTCTACCGTTTATACAATCCTTACAGTGGAGACCATCATTACACAATGGCACAATCTGAGATCAACTCTTTAACAAAAATCGGTTGGCGTTATGAAGGTCTAAGTTTTTATTCTGGTGGTTCCAAGCCAATTTATCGACTATTTAATCCAAATGAAAAAACTGGTACCCATCACTATACCTTGAGTGCTAAGGAAAGAGATTGGCTAACACCGATGGGCTGGAGATATGAAGGAATAGGATTTTATGGTTATTAAAAAGAGGTTGTGACAGAAGTGGTCAGCTTCAAGAAATAAGAAGGAATTTACGAAATTGCTTTTCAAATTTTTGTGAAATCAGCGTCCTGACCTGAGTATTAGAGAAACAAACGAAAAAATAGTTCTTCATATTTTGCCGTTTTTTGAGCTAATACCGAGGGACAGCTGATTGAACACCGTGTATCAGAGGTTGTGAAAAAGCTGCCCTGCATCAAGTAGTAAGAACAGCCAAACAAAAACAGATTTTCATGTTTTTTGTTTGGTTGAACTTATTACCGCAGATGCAAGTTTTTGAACACCGTTTACTCAAAAAAGGTTGTGACAACATCTTGTCATAACTTTTTTATTACTGTTTAAGCATACTGATCCAATTTCTAATATTCGACGGGATTCTTGCAAAAGGCGATTTCGGAAATTTTTGGCGGTGTAAAATTTTCTACTGCAGAAGAGCTATCTTCTATAGTTTGATAAGAATCAATAATCTTGGTTTTAGCGTTGTGCTTTCTTTATCATTTTTTCCGTTCATTCTACAAAAAATTTCTTTTCTCTATACTTTTCTATTGAGAGCGTTTTTTTTATTACACAACTGATTCTTTGACTTTTTTCTTTTTTTATTCTATTATTGACAAGTCAATCGTTGACGAGTCAATTATTAGAAAGGAGAAATTATGTCTTTAGAAGAGATTAGTCACCTTTTATATCAAATCAAATTAGCCGATCAAAAAATCGTCCAGATCTTTGAAGAAAATATCGGTATAAGTCTTACTAGATACGAGATCATGATGAGACTGAAAGAAGAAAATCCATTGCTACAAAGCAGTTTGCAAGAAAAGTTGCAGATTGATCAAGGAGCAGTTACTCGTCATCTGAAGGTATTGGAAGCAAATGGCTATGTTTCGCGTCAGAGAAATCCTCAGAACAACCGGGAAGTGTATGTAGCGCTAACAGAAAAAGCCCAGAAGAAAATCGAGCATTGTGAAATGGACCATAAAGATACAGGTTCCGTGCTATCCCCGGCTTTCAGCGATGTAGAAATGAAACAATTTCTAACACTTTTAGATAAATTGAATACCCAACTTTGCAATATAACAACAGAAACGAAAGAGGTTAATAATAATGGAACAAAAAAATGATTTTTCAACAATTATGACTGGTAGAAGATCCGTTCGCGTATATGATGAAACATACAAAATCCCACACGAAGAAATGCTGGAAATGATCAAAGAAGCGACGACTGCACCTTCTTCTGTCAATATGCAACCATGGCGCTTTGTGGTCGCTGAAAGCGAGGAAGCAAAAGAAATCTTGCGTCCTTTGATCCGTTTCAATACGAGACAGAATGATACTTCTTCTGCAATGGTCATGATTTTTGGCGATATGCAATGTTACGAATATGGCGAAGAAATCTATAACCAAGCTTACGAATCAGGGAAGATGCCAAAAGAAGTCAGAGATCAACAATTAGCTGCGATCATTCCTTATTACAAGAGTTTTTCAAGAGAAGAAATGAACGATGTAGTCAAAGTCGATTCTAGCTTAGCGGCTATGCAATTCATGTTAGTTGCGCGTGATCATGGCTATGAAACAAATCCAATTGGTGGATTCGAAGCAGATCAGTTGGCAGAGGCATTTGGTTTGGATAAAGACCGTTATGTTCCAGTTATTATTTTATCAATAGGAAAAGCGGTAGAAGAAGGTTACGAGTCTGTTCGTTTAGCACCAGAAAAGATCACTACGTTCGAATAAAAGGTTTTCAGTTACTATTCAGTAGCTATTGCTTTTTTTGAATCGTGTGTGGTAACCTAATAAAAAAGGAGGTCGGAAAAATGACTGCATCGATGAAATTACGTTTCGAACTTTTGAATAACAACTAAATAAATTCAAAAGACATGTATAAACAACAATTTCATGGATGGAGTATGTCCATTTTTTCGAACGACAGTAGAATAGGTGAAAGCTATGACAGATTTGGTGATTTAGTCATAGTTATTTCGTTCAGAGTAGGAAAAGATGTGATGCAGTTTTTTTGCAAACAGATTTTTCTGCTCTTTTTTAGTATCGATAATTGTTGTTTTACATGAAATAGGAGTGTAAAACATATGGAAAATTTAGCAGTAAATATAACAAATCTACAAGTCAGCTTTGGCAACCAGCTAGAACTATCTATTGATTCTCTTCGTGTCTATCAGCAAGATCGTATAGGGATCATAGGAGAAAATGGTGTCGGTAAATCGACTTTGCTCAAACTAATAGCCGGTGAACTTTTTCCCGATCATGGGAAAATCCAAACAGAGATCACCTTCAACTACCTGCCTCAATTAACCTATCTCGCTGAAGCAAAGGACCTAAATTTGGAATTAGCCAGTCATTTCCAGTTAAGACTGGAAGAAACTTCAGAGCGGAAATGGAGCGGAGGGGAAGAACGAAAGATCGAGTTGATACGTCTTCTTTCTTCTTATGAACAAGGGATGCTTCTAGACGAGCCAACAACCCATCTAGATAGAAAAAGTATTGATCGACTGATTGAAGAGCTTCGTTATTATTATGGTACGCTGGTTTTTGTTAGTCATGATCGCTATTTTCTAGATGAGCTAGCATCGAAAATCTGGGAAGTAAAAGACGGAGAAATCCGAGAGTTTTCGGGGAATTATAGTGCCTATCTCACTCAAAAGGAATTGGAGAAAAAGACTCAGCTACGAGAAGCAGAGTCGATCATGAAAGAGAAAAAACGATTGGAAAAATCGATCCAAGAAAAGAAAAAACAAGCGGAAAAGTTGGAAAAAGTGTCCAGTAAAAAGAAAAAGCAACAAATCAGACCGGATCGGTTGTCTTCCTCTAAACAAAAAGACAGTGTACAAAAAGCCATCCAAAAGAATGCGAAAACATTAGAGAGAAGACTCCAAAAAATAGGAGAAACAACCAAGCCGCAGCAGATGAAACAAATCCGTTTTCCAGTACCAAAATCTCTTGAACTCCACAGCCGCTATCCCATCATGGGACAAAATGTCCAATTGGAAAGAAGTGGGAGAACATTACTGGTAAATGGTGATTTTCAGTTTTCTTTAGGTAAAAAAATCGCGATTGTCGGTGAAAATGGTTCAGGTAAGACAACCTTATTAGAACATATCCGCAAACAAGGAGAAGGAATCCTTCTCTCTCCGAAAGTAAGCTTTCAAGTATATCAGCAAAAGGGTTATCAAATGACATCTGAAGAATCCATCATTCGTTTTGTCATGAGACAAACAGAGTTTTCAGAATCGCTTGTCCGTAGTTTGCTGAATTACTTAGGGGTTGCTCAGGAAACTCTGACGAAACCGTTATGTACATTAAGTGGGGGAGAAGCGACCCGTCTGACGATTGCTTTGCTTTTTACTAAGCCAAGTAATGTGTTGCTGTTAGATGAACCGACTAATTTTATTGATATGGCAACGATCGAAGCTTTAGAGAAGCTAATGCAAATATATCCGGGAACGATTTTGTTTACTTCTCATGATTCTTACTTTGTCGAGCGTACGGCTGATGAAGTTTATGAAATAAAAGGGCAGAAAATAAAAAAAGTACTTACGAGAAATTTTTAAATGTGCTACGATGATTTTCGTGACAAATTTAAAGGAGTGGTACAGATTGCCTACAAATAAAAAAGAAGGAATAATTTTTACAACATTGATGTGTTTTTTGATGGTCTTGGGGATGAGCGCGTATAATTTATGGCTGCATCAAGATCTTCATTTATCAAGGTTGTTGATTGGTCTAGTGCCTGGATTCGTGGTGGCTTTCATTTTGGATGTCTTCATCATCGGTGTGCTGGCGAAAAAAATTGCCTTTAAACTACCAGTAAATCCAGAAAGCAAGGTCCAAATGATCTTAACTATTTCATGCTTGATGGTTTTAGGAATGGTGACATGTATGTCTTTATTCGGTGTGATCATGGAACAAGGAATACCTGATCAATTATTCTCTGCTTATATGAATGCTTGGAAAATGAATGTGATTGCCGCTTTACCGTTGCAGTTGATCATCGTTGGCCCGCTTTCAAGAAGTGTGCTAAAAGCAATTCAAAGTAATGAATGATGGAACACTGTTATTTGAAAAAAGGCCTTGGCATGCTTTTTGTCATAGTCTCTTGAATGCAGTTCTAGAAAAATAGTGATCCGAACGATAGGTTTTGGCCTGTCGTTCGGATCGCTTTTTCTTTTCCAACTGTATTGCTCTTTTATTGAAGATAATTTGCTCTTCAATAGATATTTCTAGAAAGGTTCTGTTTATCTCTTACTCAAAAAACTGCTGCATTTGTTCTCTTACTTGCTGACACCATTGGAGTTCCTGCTGACAAAGCATGATTCGGCGCTGGATTACAACGTAACGTCCAAATTCTTGTTTCTTGTCTAGCGAGAGGTCATTCAATTTTTTTTGATTTTTTTGCATGATTTTGTTCAGCTGTTGTTCTCTAGTGAATAGCAGTCCAGTAGCTGTTGTTTTATCGAGCGTCGAAAAAGCATAGATTTTTGCTAGAAATTCATCTTTTTGCGTAGGAGCGGGAGTTTCCTCTTTGATCCATTCCTCTACAAGAGCACGTCCTTCATCAGTCAAGTGGTAGATCTTTTTTTGAGAGTGCTCGTCTTTGTCCAAAACGGTCACATAACCCTGCTGGTCTAGCTTGGCAAGCGTTGTATAGATCTGACTGTGATGGGCTTCCCAAAAAATTGTGATCAGCTGCTTCAATTCATACCCAGAACGTGGTTTGGATAAAAGCACGCATAATAATATATAGGCTAAAGTATTCATAAAAATCCTACCTCTCGTCTTATTTTCTTTATTATATCACAGTAAAGTTCCCACGTTTTACATGTGCATATTGACATGTAAAATAAATCATGTATGATGCTAATAGAGAGAAAGGGATGGAAATATTGGAGAATCAAATAGATATACAAGAACAAACAAATGAAGGAACAAAGGGGAAAAGTTCAGCGCTAGTTGTAGCAGCTACCTGTATGATCGCTTTTATGGGAGTGGGTCTAGTAGACCCAATCTTAAAAACGATTGCTGCACAGTTAAACGCTACGCCAGCTGAAACGACCCTGTTATTTACTAGTTATATGTTAGTCACTGGTGTGGTGATGCTATTTACAGGTTTCTTATCTAGTCGGATCGGTTTGAAAAAAACATTGATGACAGGATTGTTTATCATCGTTGTATTCGCTGGTCTTGGCGGATTATCTGGGAATATCGGAATGCTGATTGGGTTACGTGCCGGCTGGGGTGTCGGGAATGCTTTATTTGTCTCTACTGCTTTAGCAACGATCGTCAGTATTTTAGTTGGTAACACAGAAAAAGCAATCATGATGTATGAAGCAGCACTTGGCTGCGGAATGGCTGTTGGCCCTCTAGTCGGTGGGGTCTTGGGCAGTGGTTCATGGCGTTATCCATTTTTTGGGGTAGCATTTTTGATGTTTTGCGGTTTTATAGCCCTAGCGGTGCTTTTACCTGAAACTGAGAAACCAAAGAGAAAAGTAGGCCTTTGGGAAGGTGTCAAAGCGTTAAGCAATCATAAACTTCGTTCAGTTGGACTAATCGCATTGTTATATAATTTCGGATTCTTTACTTTACTTGCGTATGCGCCATTTTTATTGATTGGCTATTCTGAATTAGAAGTCGGTTTTGTATTTTTTGGCTGGGGTGTGCTTCTGGCTATTGCTTCGATTTTCGTTGCACCGGCTCTTGAGCGGAAGTTTACGACTTATCGGACGATTTTAGCTGCATTTGTCTTATTCATTATTTGTTTGCTGTTATTAGGAGCTGGAACTTCTATGCCAGTCCTTGTACCGATCAGCATTGTGTTAGCAGGATTTTTCCAAGGAATTATCAATACACTGTTGACGACGATTGCTATGGAAATACCAGGTCTGCAACGAAATGTTGCTTCTTCCAGCTATAGTTTTGTCCGCTTTTTCGGTGGAGCTTTAGCACCATTTATTGCAGGTGTGATTGGTGAACATATTGGTGAAAGCTATGCGTTTTATTTTGCAGGTGCCATTGTTCTTATCAGTGTATGTTGTATCATTTATCACCGTAATTATTTTGCTACAAATGAAGAAGAATAAGAAATCAGAGGTTGTGAAAAAGCTGTCCTGCATCAAGTCATAAGAACAGCCAAACAAAAATAGCTTCTCATATTTTTCGTTTGGTTGGGCTTATTACCGCAGATGCAAGCTTTTGAACGCCGTTTACCAAGAGGTTGTGAGACTGTCGTTTAACTCTGAATCACAAGGAACAATTTCAAAAAACAGTTTCTCATGTTTGTTGAATATTGTGACTTATGATTGAGGAGTTGGCCGGAGAGCACCATTTATTCGGAAAAAGGGGATGTGACACGATTTTTGTCACATTCCCTTTTTTTCTCAAAATAATGAAACTGGAAAATTTTCAGTAGGTAAGCTAAAATTCATTTAAGAAAAAGAATGGGGGGATAATAGATGCTGGAAGAATATTTTCAGGAAGTCGGGTTGACACTCGTTGAATTGCCCATTGAATTTTCAGATGATCGGTTGATTTATCGTGGCTATATCAAAGAATTGCCAATAATCAATGCGGAAGGTGAAACTAGAAAAGCGATGCAGCAAAAAATAGCTGGTATGTATCAGGTGTATCGGGAACAGCTACTGGCTGAATCAGCGGAAGAAGAAAAAGAAAAAACGATGAACTTGTCCATGGACGAGCTGCTTCGTTATTATGATGGCGAAACATTTGACGGATTTTCGCTTCTTAACGAAGAGGAAACAGATTTACCAGGCAGCTGGTAGGCGAACACCGTTTATATGGGAAGAGGCTGGGACAGAAGCGTTTAACTCCAAGAAATAAGAAGAAATTCACGAAAATTGCTTTTCAAATTTTTGTGAATTTCAGCTTATTTCCGAAGGAGTTGCTTCTGCTCCCGCCGTTTATACATGTTTAGAGCGTGGGACAAAAGTTTTTCTTTACTTTTGTCCCACGCTCTAAAAAGTCCGGCAGTTTTTTGCCGATCTTCAAGGCACTCTACTTATCGTACGGATATTTTTTAGCGGAAAATCCGATTCAAGTGGTTTTTATTCAGCTGATATTTATAAGATAAGTGAAAAATCCCAGCAATCAGTAGCGTAATCGTATAAGCGATTGAATGATCGAAAAAAGAATAGTAATTGATTGTCGCTAATAAGCATAATGCAACCATGTAACTAATGTGCAAGCGTGTAACCAGCCCTTTTGGCCCGATTTTGTCAAAATACTGCGACCATTTTTCCCGTTGACTCCCTATGCTTCGTTTTTTGAATTGAAAGAAAAGGGATAAAATACCGACTCCCAGAAAAGCAGCGATATTCAGAGAAATAAGGTAAATAAAAAAAATCATTAAAATTTCAAACATATTGACACCTTTCTAGTTGGATAGAACCTTTACAGAAAAAAGGCAAAAGGCGGGAATAATGTTTCACACGAAACATTATTCGCGGATTTGTCCATCGCCATAAATGATATATTTTGTGGAAGTTAATTCATTTAACCCCATTGGACCACGGGCATGCAATTTTTGAGTAGAGATACCGATCTCTGCACCAAAACCAAATACCGATCCGTCTGTAAAACGAGTGGAGGCATTGACATAGACAGCCGCCGCGTCCACTTCATTTAAGAAACGTTGACTAGCCGCATAACTATCTGTCACGATCGTTTCTGAATGTTTAGTATTATGCCGATTGATATGTGCAATTGCTTCACCCAAAGAATCGACCACTTTGACAGCAAGGATATAATCTAGATATTCAGTATCCCAATCTGTGTCTTCTGCTAAAGCAGCCGTCTCTAGATATTCTAACGCACGAGCATCCGCACGTAAAGAGACCCCGTGTTCTACCAGTTCTTTTTCAATAGCTGGCAAGAAAAAAGGTGCGATCTCAGAATGGATCAGCAATGTTTCTGCCGCGTTACAGACAGATGGACGGGAAGCTTTTGCATTGACGATGATGTTCACTGCCATAGATAACTGTGCTTCTTTATCGATATATACGTGATTATTTCCTGTACCTGTTTCAATGATAGGTACCGTTGCCTGTTCTTTGACTCGTTGGATTAATTTTGCTCCGCCTCGAGGAATCAGCACATCTAAGTATTCTGTCAATCGCATCAACTGTCCTGCAGTTTCATGAGAAGTATCATCGACAAACTGGATGGCATAAGGAGATTCGCCAGCACTGACCAGTACTTGCTGCAATAATTGGACTAATAATTGATTCGAGAAGAATGCTTCTTTGCCACCGCGAAGGATAACGGCATTCCCTGATTTGAATGCTAGACTAGCTGCATCTGTCGTGACATTTGGACGAGATTCGTAAATGATGCCGATCACGCCTAGTGGCACGCGCTTTTTGCCGATTCTCAATCCGTCGGTGTTCGTCCACATCTCATCTACTTTTCCAATAGGATCGTCTAACGAAGCAATTTTTTCGATCTCTGTAGCCATGGCATTGATTCGCTCAGGTGTCAGCTGCAAGCGGTCTTGCATCGTTTCACTGATATTGTTTTCGACTGCTTTTTCTAAGTCTTTATGATTTGCTTCAATGATCGCTTGTTGATTCTTTTTGATGGTTTGTGCCATTTGAACAAGTAGCTCATTTTTGCGGTTTGTAGGCATAAGTGCTAGTTGTTGCGCGCTATCTTTTGCCTGTTGTCCTAATTGCATCAAGTCAGTCATTTCAAGTCCTCCTTAAATAAAGTACCTACTTCTTTTCCTGCAAGAATATCAAAAATAATTGCCGGATTTTTTCCATTTGCTAAAATCATTGCGCTGTTTGCTTCAAATATCCTAGAAGCGGCTTTTAATTTACTCTGCATACCGCCTGTTCCAAATGTGCTACCAGCACCACCTGCTTGTGCCAGAATCTTTTCATCGATTTTATCGATATAGCGATACATCTGAGCCTCGGGATTTGTAGTCGGATTATCTGAATAAAACCCGTCGATATCAGAAAGGACGATCAAAAGGTCTGCCGCGACAAGTTTTGCCATGATGGCTGACAGCTGATCATTATCGCCAAATTTTGTCAGATGATCTAATTCATCCACTGCTACAGTATCGTTTTCGTTCACGATAGGGATCGTGTCCATAATCAAAAGCTGTTCCAATGTATTCCTCACATTTTTACGACTTTCAGGATAATCTACCACGTCTCTTGTCACGAGGATCTGTGCCGTCTGTTGATTATATACACTGAATCTTTGATTATAGATATTCATCAGTTCGGCTTGACCAACAGCCGCCGCAGCTTGCTGTTCAGGAATCAAAGTCGGACGTTCTGACAAATGTAATTTATGCATACCAACGCCTACAGCTCCTGATGAGACTAAGATCACTTCCTTTCCCCGATTTCTAAGATCAGAAAGGACAAAAGCTAACTGATCGATTGCCGCAAGATTGATATTTCCATTGGGATAAATCAATGTACTTGTTCCTACTTTGACAATAATTCGTTTTGCATTTTTAATTTCTTTACGCATGTGACACCTCAATCAAATATCCACTCATTAATTTCGTTCTATTCTACTTGTTTTGACGAGTAAAGTCATGTAAAAAATAGTTTTTTTGTACAACTTGCAGTCGTTTGGAAAAAGAACGAATTAATGGTTTACTTTAAGATAGCAGAATTTCTTGAAGAATTTGTAAAGAAAGTCTTTTACAGCCTCGGATATGTTAGAATAGGAGTAGTTTATTTAGGGAGGAAAACCGGTGAGAAAAAGAGGATTTGAAGTTATTTCTAAATATAAAGATCAAAATATCAATCTACCGCAGCGCGCTACACATCATGCTGCTGGCTATGATTTTGAAGCAGCAGAAGAGGTCGTGATTCCAAGTATCTGGAAAGCAGGCTGGAAAAAGGGGTTGGAAACAGTCGCAGATGGATTGAAAAAAGATGTATCAGAAAATGAAAAACAATTGAAACCAACCCTCGTGCCTACTGGAATCAAAGCTTACATGGGAGAAGATGAATTTTTGCAGCTTGCTAACCGTTCAAGCAATCCGTTGAAGCGGTTTTTAGTGTTGACAAACGGAGTAGGTGTGATTGACAGTGATTATTACAATAATGAGGCAAATGAAGGCCATATCATGTTCCAATTCACCAACTTTGGTTTCAAGGATGTAGTGATCAAAAAAGGCGAGCGTATCGGCCAAGGGATCTTTTTGCCGTTTTTAAAAGCAGATCAAGATCAAACGACTGCTCAACGTCAAGGCGGATTTGGTTCTTCCAGTAAATAAAACGTTAAAGATACTTAAGCTTGATTTAATGTCTCATGATTAGGATAAAAGGAGGCGATACAATGGCAAAAAAATCAAAAGTACAATTTGTTTGCCAAAATTGCGGGTATGTGTCGCCTAAGTTCTTGGGACGCTGCCCAAATTGCGGAAAATGGAATACGATGGTCGAAGAAATCGAACAAGATACAACGGACCGCAGAACTCGGACAAGTTTGACAGGAGAAAAAGCAAAACCAACAAAAATCGCAGACGTCGTCCCTAAAAAAGAACCTCGGATCAAAACAAAATTAGAAGAACTGAACCGTGTGTTAGGCGGAGGTGTGGTGCCAGGGTCTATGGTCTTGATTGGTGGCGATCCAGGTATCGGGAAATCCACTTTGCTGTTACAAGTTTCTCAGCAATTAGCAGCCATAGGCGGAAAAGTCTTATATGTATCCGGCGAAGAAAGCGCAGAGCAGATAAAATTACGCGCGGAACGCCTCGGAAGTATCAACACAGAATTTTATCTATACGCTGAAACAGATATGAACGAAATCAGTCGTGCCATCGAACATATCTCCCCTGATTATGTTATCATTGATTCCATCCAAACGATGACGCAGCCAGACATCACAAGTGTGGCAGGAAGTGTCAGCCAAGTAAGAGAAACCACTGCAGAACTACTCAAAATCGCTAAAACAAATGGGATAGCCATTTTTATCGTCGGTCATGTTACCAAAGAAGGCTCGATCGCCGGCCCAAGAATGTTAGAACATATGGTGGATACGGTGTTATATTTTGAAGGTGAACAACATCATAGTTTTCGGATTTTGCGAGCAGTAAAAAACCGATTTGGCTCAACGAATGAGATTGGGATTTTTGAAATGCATGAGCATGGATTGGAAGAAGTCGCTAATCCTTCACAGATTTTCTTAGAAGAACGCCTAGACGGTGCAACTGGCTCTGCTATCGTTGTGGCAATGGAAGGGACACGTCCAATTTTGGTAGAGATCCAAGCATTAGTCACACCTACTATGTTCGGAAATGCCAAACGAACAACAACAGGTCTTGATTTCAATCGGGTATCTCTGATCATGGCAGTGCTGGAAAAAAGAGCTGGGTTGCTTCTTCAGAATCAAGATGCTTACTTAAAAGCTGCAGGTGGGGTAAAATTAAATGAACCAGCGATTGATTTAGCTATCGCTGTCAGTATTGCTTCAAGCTATAAAGAAAAAGGAACACAGCCAACGGAATGTTTCATCGGTGAAATTGGACTGACTGGAGAAATCAGACGTGTCAGTCATATTGAACAACGAGTCAAAGAAGTCCAAAAACTCGGCTTCACAAAAGTATACCTACCTAAAAACAACTTAGGTAACTGGGAAGCGCCAAAAGGAATCGAGATAGTTGGAGTAGCAACTTTGGCTGAAACGTTGAAGCGTGTGTTCCGCTAACTAATAAATGATTGTCGAAACGGAGGAAAAACGATGCAAAAACGTGTCATTACTTTGCTGATGATCATTGTCGGCGCAAGCTTGGGTATTTCATTTTTACCCTCAGCTTGGCAGGCAATCGGTCAACAGTCAAACGGATGGCTGAATAATACATTTACCAACAGCCTGTTAGGCGCACTTATTTTCTTTTTATTATCTTTGCTGTTGGCCAAACATATCTCAGCTATTATCAAACAAGTAGAACAAAAACTAAGTGAGGTCAGCTTGACTTATCTTCTCTTCGGTGCGATCGGTGCGATCATCGGATTGACTTTAGGTGTTGTGATCTCGACCCCTCTTTACAATATGGAAATTCCATTCGTCAATAGTGTATTGCCGATTTTACTGATGATCATCTTAGGTTATCTGGGATTGAGAATGGGAACAACACGAATCGAAGAATGGAAGAAAGTTTTTGGTTCACGAAGCAAAAAAATCGAGCAAGAAACAGCTAGTCAAGTTGAGAGTCAACTGCTAGAACGAAAATCAGGAGAAAATTTCCATAAATATAAAATCTTGGATACAAGCGTGATCATTGACGGTCGGATTTATGATATTACAAAGACTGGATTCTTAGAAGGAACCTTGATGATCCCTAATTTTGTTCTTTACGAACTACAATACATCGCGGACTCAGGGGATAGTTTGAAACGTGTGCGTGGTCGTCGCGGATTAGATATCCTAAATGCCTTGCAAAAAGAAGAGGGTATATCTGTCGAAATGTACGATGGAGACTTTGAAGATATCAGTGAAGTAGACAGCAAATTGATCAAATTGGCTAAGCTTTTAGATGGTGTCATTGTAACCAATGACTATAACTTGAATAAAGTCTCTGAATTCCAAAATGTACCTGTTCTTAATATCAATGCGTTGGCAAATGCCGTAAAACCAGTCGTCATCCCTGGTGAAACGATGAATGTTCTAGTAGTAAAAGCCGGGACAGAACGCCAACAAGGAGTAGCCTACCTAGATGACGGCACGATGGTTGTCGTAGAAGATGGACAGCATTACATGAATGAGCGTATCGAAGTCGTTGTAACGAGTGCCCTTCAAACAGCTGCTGGACGCATGATCTTTGCTAAACCTGCACTGCAGGACGAGGAATCGACAATAAAAAAGAGACAGAGAAAAAGACTAAACAATCAAAATAAAAAAGAAATTCAGCCAACTGGTAAGGAAATTCAACCAGTTGGCTTTACTATTTACCTTAGAAAAGGTAAAATTTGTGCTGAGTGGCTTTAAATAAATGATATTTGAGAAGCCGTAACTGACGGAATTTTTGCTGTTAGTCAAAGTCTAGTTTGAAAGAAGAGGAAGAAAATGACGAAAGTACGCGTACGCTATGCACCAAGTCCAACTGGGCACCTGCATATTGGAAATGCAAGAACTGCATTATTCAATTATTTGTTTGCCCGCCACAATGATGGAGACTTTATTATTCGTATTGAGGATACTGACCAAAAACGTAATATCGAAGATGGCGAAAAAAGCCAGTTGGAAAACCTTGCTTGGTTGGGAATGGATTGGGATGAATCTCCTGAAAATCCTGGAGAATACGGCCCTTACCGTCAATCTGAACGTAAAGAAATCTATCAACCGCTGATTGATCAGCTGCTTGCTAGCAATCGAGCATACAAATGCTATTGCACAGAAGAAGAATTAGAAGCAGAACGGGAAGCACAACGCGCAAGAGGAGAAATGCCTCATTACGCAGGAACATGTGCGAACTTGACACCTGAAGAACAAGCAGAAAAAGAAGCACAAGGTCTAGAATCTGTTGTACGTTTCCGTGTGCCTCGCAATACAGAATACGCATTTACAGATATGGTGAAAGGCGCTATTTCGTTCGAATCCGATAATATCGGTGGCGACTTTGTCATCCAAAAACGCGATGGTATGCCAACTTATAATTTTGCTGTTGCGGTCGATGATCATTTGATGAAAATCACTCACGTTTTACGTGGAGATGACCATATTGCCAATACACCAAAACAACTGATGATCTATGAAGCATTTGGCTGGACACCACCAACCTTCGGACATATGACATTGATCATCAACAGTGAAACAGGTAAAAAACTAAGCAAACGTGACGAATCAATCTTGCAATTTATCGAACAATATCGCGAATTAGGCTATCTACCAGATGCAATGTTCAACTTTATTGCATTATTGGGCTGGTCACCTGTGGGCGAAGACGAAATCTTCGAACACCAAGAATTGATCAAAATGTTCGATCCAAAACGCCTAAGTAAATCACCCGCAGCTTTCGATGCGAAAAAACTGCAATGGGTAAACAACCATTACATCAAAGCAATGGATCTAGATGCATTTACTGACATGTGTCTGCCTTATCTAATCGCTGATGGACGTGTAGCAGAAAACCCAGATGAAAAGACAATCGAATGGGTGAAGAAGATCGTTAGCCTGTATCAACCTCAAATGAGCTATGCTGCAGAAATCGTTGATCTGTCTACGCTATTTTTCAATGAACATCCTGTATTGAATGAAGCAGCAAAAGAAGTACTTGCTGGTGAAACAGTTCCTACTGTTCTCCACGCATTTAAAGCACAGCTAGAACAAATGGAAGTAGTAGATGCTCCAACTGTAAAAGCTGCCATCAAAGCTGTTCAAAAAGAAACTGGCGTAAAAGGGAAAAATCTTTTCATGCCGATCCGTGTAGCTGTATCAGGACAAATGCATGGACCAGAATTGCCTGAAACGATCGAATTGCTTGGTCGTGAAAAATCATTAGCACATTTAAATCAAGTACTGAACTAAACACGATGAACAGAAAAAAGTAAGCAGCTGATCATTACAAGAGAGATACCGGGTGGTGCAAGGTATCAATGAATGGTTGCCGAAATGCCTCTGGGAGTGGTCTTGGCGAAAACACAGAAAACAGGAAAAACTGTTTTACAGGAAACGAAGTAGCCAAGAACGTATAACAGGCGTTAGCTGTCAGAGATAATCGTTGATTATGAAGAAAAGTGGAACCACGCGGAAAGCGTCTTTTGATAAGGAAACTTATTTAAAAGGCGCTTCTTTTCTTTATAAGAAGATGATTTCCTACATAAAATTCTTACGAAAGGAGTGGAAAGTCATGAGTTGGTTTACCCGAGCGATTGATGCAGCAAAGAGAAACGATCCGGCTGCACGTTCGACAGCTGAGATCGTTTTGACATACCCTGGTTTTCATGCCTTGTTTTGGCATCGTTTCTCTCATTTTTTATATCAGCACCGGCTCTTTTTATTGGCGAAGATCAATGCTCAATTCTGGCGTTTCCTAACTGGTGTTGAGATCCATCCAGGAGCAACGATTGGCACTGGCGTGTTCATCGACCATGGAATGGGAATCGTCATTGGCGAAACCGCAGAAATCGAGGACGATGTGATTTTATTCCATGGCGTAACATTAGGCGGTACAGGAAAAGAAACGGGTAAAAGACATCCAACTGTTAAACAAGGAGCCATGCTCTCTGCGAATGCGCAGATATTAGGACCGGTAACGATCGGAAAAAACGCCAAAATCGGTGCAGGTGCCGTTGTGTTGAAAGATGTTCCAGACGACGCTACAGCGGTAGGAGTACCAGCAAAAGTCGTTCGAATCAAAGGAGAAAAAGTGAGGAGATCAGAATGATAAAAATCTACAATACATTGACCAGAAAAAAAGAAGAATTCATCCCTATACAAAAGGGACGTGTCGGTATGTATGTCTGCGGACCGACTGTGTATAATTATATCCATATCGGAAATGCTCGTAGCACCATTGCTTTCGATACAATTCGACGCTATTTTGAATATCGAGGCTATAAAGTCGATTTCGTATCGAATTTCACGGATGTAGACGATAAAATCATCCGTACAGCAAACGAATTAGGTATTACAGCACCAGAAGTTGCTGATCGTTTCATCCGAGCATTTGAAGAAGATACGAAAGCGTTGAATGTCGAGCCTGCTACACTGCATCCAAGAGTCATGGATCATATGCCAGATATTTTAGCATTTATTCAAGTGTTGGTTGAAAAAGGCTATGCTTATGAATCTTCAGGTGATGTGTATTACCGTACCCGTAAATTTGAAAATTATGGGAAATTAAGTGACCAATCCATCGATGAACTGGAAGTCGGAGCAAGTCAGCGTACAGGGGAAGAACAGCAGCAAAAAGAAGACCCATTAGATTTCGCTTTATGGAAACAAGCAAAACCTGGCGAGATTTCTTGGGATTCACCATGGGGCAAAGGACGTCCCGGTTGGCACATTGAATGTTCCGTTATGGCAACAAAACATTTAGGAGAAACGATCGATATCCATGGTGGCGGGCAAGATTTAGAATTTCCTCATCATGAAAATGAAATCGCACAAAGTGAAGCGAAAACAGGGAAAAAATTCGCTAATTACTGGATGCACAATGGTTATGTAACGATTGGCGAAGACGATGAAAAAATGAGTAAATCTCTAGGGAATTTCATCACTGTACATGAAATGATCAAAAACGTTGATCCACAAGTCTTGCGTTTCTTCATGGCGACCACACAATACCGTCGTCCGATCCGCTACAGTGAAACGACGATGAAAGAAGCAGCCACCAATTTACAACGACTGAAGAATACGTTTGACAATTTGAAATTCCGCCAAGAAACTGCCTCAGAGAATTTGGCAGATGATGCGGATAAAATCGCTTTGTTAGAAAATTTAGAACAGCGATTCATCGAAGAAATGGACGATGATTTTAATGCAGCAAATGGGATCACAGTGGTCTATGAGCTTGCTAAGTGGCTGAACACTTATCTAGACCAGCCGAAAGTTTCTGCCGCTGTCTTGGCACAAGGAGAAGCTTTATTCTCGCAATGGCTTTCGATCTTCGGTATTTTATTTACAGCAGAAGAGTTATTAGATGAAGAGATTGAACAATTGATCGAAGAACGAAATCAAGCAAGAAGCAATCGTGATTTTGCCCGAAGCGACGAAATTCGTGATTTGTTGAAAGAAAAAGGGATCTTATTAGAAGATACGCCGCAAGGAACCCGATGGAGAAGAGAAGCATGAGAGATTACACACAATTGAACGGTTTAGCCTTGGCTTATGTTGGAGATGCGATTTACGAAATCTATGTTCGTGACCACCTGATTGATCAAGGAGAAACAAAACCCAATAAGCTGCATCGTGCGGCAACGAATTATGTTTCTGCGAATGCACAAGCCTTTTTGATTCAGCAAATGCTGGAAGAACATCTTTTGACAGAAGAAGAAGAACTTTATTATCGCAGAGGAAGAAATGCTAAAAGCCATACGAGCGCAAAAAATGCTGATGTTACGACGTATCGGGTCGCAACAGGGTTCGAAGCGCTCATGGGCTATCTGCATTTGACAAAACAAACCGAGCGGATGGAAGAATTGATCCGCTGGTGTATTCAGAAAGTTGGTGAAAAAAATGGGTAAAGAAAGAACAAACAAACATCAATCGAAACGTGGATTTGAAGACAAAAAACAAAATAGATATCCAAATAAAAAGCAAACTGGACGAAATCAGTCAGTTTCTGATCAAAATGAAGAAGCATTAGAAGATAATTTCGTCTTTGGACACCATGCCGCAGTAGAAGCGCTACAACAAGGGCGAGGGAATAAACTCTTTCTTCAAGAAGATTCACGAGGAGAAAAAGTAGAAGAACTGAAAGAAATCGCACGTGAACAAGCTGTGCCAGTCAAATGGGTTCCTAAACAAAAATTAGAAACTTTGAGCGATCACGGCGTGCATCAAGGAGTCGTTCTTGCGATTACACCTTATGAATATTTATCCCTTGACCAACTGATTGAACGAACAAAAGAGAAAAAAGAAGACCCCTTCTTTTTGATTTTGGATAGCATCGAAGATCCACACAATTTTGGGTCGATTTTACGGACAGCAGACGCAAGTGGCGTCGATGGTGTGATCATACCAAAACACCGAGCAGTTGGAATCACACCTATCGTAACAAAGACTTCCACTGGGGCAGTCGAACATGTCCCCGTTGCACGCGTGACGAATTTGGTACAAGCTGTGCAACAGCTCAAAGAAACAGGATTTTGGGTATTTGGCACAGATATGACCGGCACAAACTTCCAAAAATGGAATGCCAAAGGATCAATTGCTTTAGTCATTGGTAATGAAGGCAAAGGAATGAGTCCAGGATTGAAAAAAGAAATGGATGAATTGCTGACGATCCCGATGACCGGGCACGTCCAGAGCTTAAATGCCAGTGTTGCTGCTGGTTTGCTTATGTATCAGGCTTTTTCCCAACGTCAGGGGGAGTAGACCATGAAAAAACAGCTGTTGATTGTAGACGGCTACAACATGATTGGTTCGTGGCCGGAACTTGTCCAGCTTAAAAAGCAGGACAAAATGGCGGATGCAAGAGAAGCTCTTTTACATCGTTTATCAAATTATGCGAAATATGAAGGACTAGAAGTCATCGTTGTCTTCGATGCCCAATTAGTTCCGGGCATCCAACAAAATTATAAGAAATACCAGTTGGATGTTGTTTTTACGAAAGAAGACGAAACGGCTGACAGTTATATCGAGAGAATCGCTGGTCAGCTGAATGACCGTTTGACACAAGTGACAGTGGCGACAAGCGATTTAGCAGAACAGTGGATGATCTTTTCCCAAGGAGCATTACGAACTTCTGCTTATGAATTATATAAGACGATAAAAAAAACGGAAAAAACAATAGCCCAAGAAAATAAAGATATGCATTTTATTGATTTCCGACGTAATTCTCCATGGAATGAAGAGCAGTTAAAAAAATTGTCCCAAAAATTGGACGATTTAATGAGAAAAAATAAATAACATATCGTTCTAATCAGTTCGATGAATCATTGATGATAAGATTCCTCCATAAACGAATTTATGGAGGAATTATTTTATGTCTGAGGAGTTATTGCGCGCTGCACGTAATGGTGACGAAGAAGCATTTGCTGCCCTGTATCAAAAATATTTTCCACTTTTACTACGTTTGAAAAACACCTATTATTTAAGAAATTATGTTTCTGAGGATTGGGAACAAGAAGCAAGGATCGCTTTATATCAGGCATTGAGAACTTACGAAAAAAGCAAAGGTGTTAGCTTTGGAAGTTATTATAAAAGCATTATAAGCAATCAAATCTATTCTCTATTGAGGAAGCAGAACGCGCTGAAGCGTCGTGATCAAAAAGATGAAGTCTCAATCGACCAAAAAATAGAGACAGAAGGACCAGACTTTTTAGCAGAGATCACATTGCAAGAACCTTTAGCGATTCAGCATCTTTTATTAAAAGAAGCAATCGAAAATTGCGAAATCCAGTTTTCAAAAATAGAAGCTAAAATTTTTCATTATTATATGCAAGGCGTTGATTTTGTAGACATGGCTGAATGTTTAGCAATGGATCACAAGCAAGTAATGAGCGCTTACGGGAGAGTAAAACTCAAAATAAAAAAACACTTGAAATTTTATAATGAGGAATAATTTATAAAAATCTTAATGAGCTTCTTATTTATTTTTATTGCATTTCTTTTTTTTTTATGGTAAACTTGAAAATTTTAAAAATATGTGGTATAGTTGATAGTAGAGGTGAACTGTATGCCAACAACTTTAGCTTCAATCAAGAAAGATTTAGAAGGTCGTATCGGCAGCCCAATCATGTTGGTTGCTCAGACAGGAAGAAAGCGTCAAACAGAACGCCGCGGCGTTTTAACAGAAACCTATCCTTCAGTATTCGTTGTTGATTTGGATCCTGAAGAAAATTCTTTTGAACGAGTATCTTACAGCTATTCAGATGTACTTACTCGGACAGTTGAGATCGAATTTTTAACTGAAGCAGTTTAAAAAGCAAACGAGCCTGAGATTCGTAAGGTTCGTTTGCTTTTTTGTGTGCGAATCGGTATGCTAAGAATAAAAAAGCAGGGGGCGTTTGCTTAGTGGAATATCAGGTAAAGAAATTTGAAGAATTGTCAACAGCAGAGTTTTACGCGATCGTCAAAGAACGAATCGCAGTTTTTGTTGTGGAACAACAGTGTCCTTATCAAGAAGTTGATGACATTGATGGACAAGCTTGGCATACGTTTTTTCAAGATACTGATGGGAAGATCCTTGCCTACACGCGAGTATATGAAGAAGCGGAGAGTATCCATTTTGGACGTGTCCTTGTTCATCAGGACAACCGTAAAGATGGTTTAGGAAGAAAGATTGTTCAAGAAACGATTAACATGATCCAGAAAAATTTTCCAGAAAAACCAATCGTGATCGGCGCACAAGAATACCTACAAGCTTTTTATGAGTCGTTTGGATTCAAGGCAATCTCAGATGTGTATTTGGAAGATGATATTCCACATATCGACATGAAAAAGGAACAAGTAGCAAGTTAAGAATCTAAAAAAAGAAAGCCGATACTGAAAATCGGCTTTCTTTTTTTAGATTATTTATTATTTAGAAGTATCGGAAAGATTTGTTTGCTCTACTGGATGTGTATTGTCTTCTGCCACTTGTTTGGCAAGAAGATCGCGTATGTCACTAAGATAATCTTCTGCAGTAGGAGTTTCTTCCACTTCCACTTGCTCTTCTTTGGAGCGTAAATTCTTCGCACGGTTTGCCGCTTTGACAACTAAGAATAAGACAAAACCAGTGATCAGAAATGTAATGATAGCACTAATAACGTTACCAAACGCAAATGTGACGCCTTTTGTCGGCGACCAGTCAAGAATTGAAAGTGCTCCTTCTAAATCAGAAGTACCTGTGATCATTGCGACAAACCAACCTATTAGTGGTGTGATCAAGCCTTGCACCACTTGGTTTACGATGCTTGTAAACGCACTACCAATAACAACGCCGACAGCAAGATCCAAGACATCTCCACGCATGATGAACTCTTTGAATTCTTTGATCATGAATGACCCTCCCTTCTTTTATTTGTCTTTAGTATATCGAAAAATAAAAAATAAAAAAACAATATACTCTTTTAGCCGTCTGTTTCTTTTGATAAAAAACATCTATGCTATACTATAAAGTGTAACATCATTTAGAAAAAACGGCGAATTGCCTGAACTTATAAATTTCAAGCAGAGGAATAAGTAAAAAAGGCAGGTTGACCCATTAAAAGAGTAAGCGGGCAATCATCTGTGAAAAGGAGCATATAAATATGGTGTATCAATTGGCAGAAGGCGTGAATCTTCATGTCTTACCAACAAAACAATACAAAACGATCCGGATTTTTATCCGTTTTACTGCGCGTCTGCAACAAGAAGTCATCACGAAACGTTCACTTCTCAGCAGCATGTTGGAAACAAATAGTTTGAATTATCCGGATCAGACAAAGTTAAGTGCGCAACTTGCAGAGCTTTATGGCGCAAGCTTTGGATTATCAGTTAGAAAAAAAGGAAATTTACATTGGCTAAACGCAGGGATCAGTTTTGTGAATGGTGAATATGTCAATGATCCAAACCTTTTTTCTCAAGCGGTAGATTTTTTAAAAGAGGTTTTATTTTATCCAAATATTAAAAATCATCAGTTTGATCAGTTGACGTTTGACTTGGAAAAGAACAATCTGCGTCTATATTTGGAAAGTTTGAAGGAAGATAAACAAACTTTTGCTTCCTATGCCTTGCAAGAACTTTATTTTGAAAACAGCCCGGAACAAAAGATCCCAGGGTTGGGCGTAGTCGAAGATCTGGACAAGATCACTGCTAGTTCGCTAGCGTCCTACTATCAAGAAATGATGGCAAATGATCAAATCGACATTTTTGTTGTCGGCGATGTTGATCCGGACAAAGCAGCTGAAGCAGTTGGGCAATTACCATTTGAGTCGCGGGAAACAGTTTATCCCGATCTGTTTTATACCCAGCCTCAAGTGAATATCGTGAAGGAACGACAAGTACGTGAGCCAATCGTTCAAGCAAAGCTGAACCTAGCTTATCAGACAAATGTGTATTACGATGAACCAGAACGTTTTGCGCTAATGGTCTTTAACGGTTTATTTGGCGGTTTTCCTCACTCTAAACTTTTCATGAATGTCAGAGAGAAAGAAAGTCTAGCTTATTATGCCTCTAGTAGCGTGGATACGTTCCGAGGGTTCATGAGTGTCCAAACCGGTATCGATGAAAAGAACCGAAATCAAGTACTTCATCTGATTCACGAGCAATTAGAAAGTTTGCGAAATGGTGAAATAACAGAGTTGGAACTGTCTCAGACAAAAGCAATGCTGAGAAACCAATATCTGCTTTCTCTAGACTCTCCTCAAGCAGCAATCGAAGCTTCTTTTTTGGACAGCTGGCTGCCAGAAACAAAATTATCTGATGAAGAATGGTTGAAACGCATGGAAAGCGTGACAATCAAAGAGATACAACAAGTGGCTGAGCAAATCGAATTGCAGGCAATCTTCTTTTTAGCAGGAGGAAATGCAAATGAATAAAACAGAATATGAGCAAATCAATGAAACACTTTATCATGAAGTACTGCCAAACGGTTTGACCGTGTATTTGTTGCCTAAAAATGACTATCACAAGACATATGGTTTGTTCAGTACGAATTATGGTTCGATCGATAACGAATTTATTCCCTATGGTGAAAAAGAAAAGGTGAAAGTTCCAGATGGAATTGCCCATTTTTTAGAACATAAGTTGTTTGAAAAAGAAGATGGTGATGTCTTTCAATTATTTGGGAAACAAGGAGCTTCCGCCAATGCTTTCACAAGTTTTACGAAAACCAGCTATCTGTTTTCTACGACGGATCAGGTAGAAAAGAATCTGACGACTCTGATCGATTTTGTACAAGCACCTTACTTCACAGAAGAAACTGTAAACAAGGAAAAAGGAATCATCGGTCAGGAAATCCAAATGTATGAAGACGACCCTAACTGGCGGATATTTTTTGGCATACTAAATAACTTGTATCCTACACACCCATTGCATATCGATATTGCGGGCACGGTTGAAAGTATCGACAAAATCACAGCTCAAGACTTGTATACGTGCTATCGGACGTTTTATCAGCCAAGCAATATGGTTTTATTTGTAGTTGGTAAGATGGAGCCTGAGAAATTGATGAAACTTATTCGGGAAAACCAAGAAGCAAAAAATTTCCCTCCAAAGCAAGAAATTGTACGTTATTTCCCTGAAAACACAAAAGAAATCATCAAACAAAGTGCATTGGAAGCAGCCATTACACGAGATAAATTTGTACTTGGTATTAAAGGATTAGACACATTGCCGCAAGAAGGAACAGAACTGTTACGCTATAAAACAGCAATCAATCTGTTGTTCCAAATGATTTTAGGCAATACTTCTCGAAACTATCTAGCGATGTACAATCAAGGAATTATCGATGACAGCTTTGGCTTTGAATTCAGCTTGGATCGTGAATTTCACTTTGCGGACTTCAGCGGAGATACGGACGAACCAGAGAAAGCAGCAGAAAAAGTCAAAGAAATCATTCTTGGATTCGCTGATGATCCGGAAGTGTCAGAAACAAATCTCGATTTGCTGAAGAAGAAAATGCTTGGACAATATTTCCAATCATTAAATTCGATCGAATATATTGCCAATCAATTTACGCAAAGTTTATTTGGCGATCGAACTTTATTTGATCTTCCTGAAATCATCGATTCGATCCAAATGAAAGACGTACTGGCAGCTGGGGAAGCATTTATAAGTGAAGAGGCCTTCAGCGAGTTTTACATGAGACCAAAATAAACCAGTATTTTATGAGGAAAAGTCTTAAATTTCGTTTTAGACTTGTAGTAGGAACCTCCTCCAAAATCAGCTTTTATGGTATTCTTAGTTGTGTTGGAAAAATTAGTGAGAAAATAAAACAAATCATGCTCTCTTTTAATCAACTTATATTAAAATAAAATCAAACGAAGTAATCAAAGAGGTTGTGACAGAAGTGGTCAGCTTCAAGAAATAAGAAGGAATTTACGAAAATTGCTTCTCAAATTTTTGTGATATTTCGGCTTATTGCCGAAGAAGCTACTTCTGGAACACCGTGTACCAAGAGGTTGTGAAAAAGCTGCCCTGCATCAAGTAATAAGAACAGCCAAGTAAAAACAGCTTCTTAATGTTTTTAACTTGGTTGGACTTATTACCGCAGATGCAAGCTTTTGAACACCGTTTAAGGAAGAGGTTGTAAAATCAGCGTTTTGACCTGAGTATTAGAGAAACATACGGAAAAATATCTCCTTATATTTTGCCGGTTTTTGAGCTAATACCGAGGAACAGCTGATTGAATACCGTTTAAGAAAGAGGTCGTGAGCCTGCCGTTTAACTCCGAGTCACAAGGAACAATTTCAAAAAACAGCTTCTTATATTTATTGGATATTGTGACTTGTGACCGAGGAGTTGGCAGGAGAACAATGTTTATTCGGAAAAAAGGAGCTGTGACATGACTTTTGTCACAGCACCCAAACATAACGTCTTTCGTTGCAACAGCAGATGCTTCGGAGAATCAAACAGACTGGAGAAGATGAACGAGTGGCTTTTGAAACCATCGGAGAAAAATTACGGCAAGCACGCCTGAATAAAAAAATATCTTTAGATGAATTACAGCAGATTACAAAAATTCAAAAACGTTATTTGGAAGCAATCGACAATGATGATTTTGACCAATTGCCTGGTAAATTTTACGTGCGGGCATTTATTCGGCAATACGCTGAAGCTGTAGGAGAAGATGGAGACCATTTAGTCGATGTTTTTGATGGGAAAAGCAAATTGACAGGATCGGTCCCTGAACGTCCGCAGCCTGAAACAGTAAGTACTTCTAGAAAAGCAATGCATCAGGAAGAATCGCATCCAAGTCGCTTTTGGACAAGTCTTCCTGTCATTTTATTAGGATTGGTTGCTTTGGCGATTGTCGTTGTCGTGGGCTATATGACTTGGCAAGATCGTCAAGCTGATCCAATAATCGGAGACACAGCTTCTTCGCTTAAAGTAGAAGGATCAGTCGAGGAGTCCTCTTCCTCAGAGCAAAGCACGCAGACCAAAGAGTCTTCTACAGTAGAATCAACAACAAAATCAAGTGAAGAAAAGAAAATGGCAATAGCTACAGGAGAAGATTCTGGCAGTGCCATCGCAGTAAATATCACAGACGCTACCAAGCCTGTAACCCTTGAATTTACTGCTGTCAATCGTGTATGGTTAGGTGTGCTAGTAGACAATGCCTATGTTTATCAAGGGACACTGGCAGCAAATGAAACACAGAGTACCGTGTTACCGGAAACAGCAACAAATGCGACCATCACGATTGGTGCAGCAAGCAATGCAACGATCAAAGCGAATGGAGAATCCGTACCAGTTAATCCAGGGGAAAACAATCAGAGTCCAAAAAATGTGAACCTTACTCTTCAATACGCAGAGTGATCGTATAAATTAGTTTACGCATCTGTTTACTTGCAGGTATAAAAAAGAAGGATCGTGACAAATCTGTGTCGCGATCCTTCTTCGTTAATTCAAAAAGATCAATTTCAATAAAAATACTCCTTTGAATAAATTCATTTGGAAAAGTAAATAATATCGGTGGAAACTTCGCTGATAGTCACGTAGAATAGGGAAGAAAGGAGTCGATAGTGTGAATTTACCAAATAAATTAACTGTACTTAGAATTTGTATGATCCCGATTTTCATTTTGGTTGTAGGTTTACCTTTAGATTGGGGACAACTTAACGTAGGAGACACCACACTGGCTGTCACACAGCTAGTAGGTGCAGTTATTTTTGCTTTAGCTAGTATCACAGACTGGTTAGATGGAAAAATTGCCCGTGCGCGAGGCCTTGTCACTAATTTTGGCAAGTTTGCGGACCCGTTGGCAGATAAAATGCTAGTTATGACTGCTTTTATCATGTTGGTTGACCAAGGAAAGGCCCCTGGTTGGGTAGTAGCGATCATTGTCTGTCGTGAATTAGCCGTCACAGGCTTGCGTTTACTACTTGTCGAACATGGAGAAGTCATGGCTGCAGCTTGGCCGGGAAAAGTCAAGACGGCTACACAAATGGTTGCTATTATCTTGCTGTTTATCAATAATATCCCATTCAGCCTGATCGGTATTCCAGTAGATCAAATCATGCTTTATGCTTGTCTGATCTTTACTATCTATTCAGGTGTGGATTACTTCATCAAAAACAGCGGTGTGTTCAAAGGATCAATGTAAGTATCGTTTAGTGGAGAGGTTGTGAGCCTGCCGTCTAACTCTGAGTCACAAGGGATAATTTCAAAAAACAGCTTTTCATGTTTTATGTATATTGTGACTTATGACCGAGGTTTTGGCAGGAGAACACTGTTTATTTAGAACAAGGAGCTGTGACAAGATTTTTGTCACAGCTCCTTGCCCTCTTTTTAAATAAAAAAATATAAAAATACAGCGTATACTATATAAGGGAGCGGGAAGTAATGAAAGCAGAAATAATAGCTGTCGGAACAGAACTTTTACTAGGACAAGTCGTGAATACGAATGCCACTTTCTTGTCAGAACAGCTAGCTGATCTAGGTATCGAAGTTTATTATCAAACAGTTGTAGGAGATAATCAGCAGCGTTTAGAAGAGTTGATTGCTCTAGCTGAAACAAGAAGTGAACTCATACTCTTATGTGGCGGATTAGGACCGACAGAAGATGACCTAACAAAAGAAGCAACTGCGGCTCACCTCGGTAAGTCTCTCATACAAAATACGGAAGGATACAAAAAATTATTGGCATATTTTGAAACAACCCATCGAAAAATGACCAAAAACAATCTGCAACAGTCCCAGATTATCGAAGGCGGGGTTCCTCTACCAAATCGTACAGGGCTTGCTTTAGGGACTTTTTATCAAACAGATACACATGCGTATATCCTTCTTCCCGGTCCGCCTAATGAGTTGAAACCAATGTTTGTGGAACAAGTACGTCCTTTACTAGAGGAACGTTTTCCTTCTGAAGAAAAACTAATTTCTAAAGTTTTGCGCTTTTATGGGATTGGTGAATCGCGACTGGTCACTGAGCTAAAAGATCTGATTGAGACACAGATCAATCCAACGATCGCACCATATGCCAAACCAAATGAAGTGACATTACGACTGACAGTGAAAACAAATGATGTTCAGGCAGGGAATCAAGCTCTTTTAGCATTAGAAGAAAAAATCCAAGAACGAGTAGGGGAATATTTTTATGGATACGGCGATGATAATTCGCTAGCAAAAGTCGTAGTGGAACTACTGAAAGAAAACAAGCAGACTGTAACAGCAGCGGAAAGTTTGACAGCCGGTGCCTTCCAAGCCGCATTGGGCGATATTGCTGGTGTATCTGAAGTATTTCCAGGTGGATTCGTTACCTACTCGCTCCAAACAAAAGCTGGTTTTCTGGAGATTGATCCGGAGCTATTAGCAGAATATGGAACAGTCAGCAAAGAATGTGTGGAGCAGATGGCCATTCAAGCACGTGAGATAGCAAGAACAGATTACAGTGTAGCTTTCACCGGAGTGGCTGGACCGGACACGTTAGAAGGTCAATCTGCAGGAACAGTATGGATCGCTATTTCATCTAAAGACGGCGTAGTTTCAGAAAAATATCACTTTGCCAGAGACCGTGCTGCTATCAGATATAATGCGGTTATGCAAGGATTTGATCTTTTGAGAAAACAGCTTTTAAGAAAATGATAAATGCGAATATTTGTTCGGTTTTTTCTTGCTTTTTTTCACTAAAAAAGATATGATAAGGATAATGAAATGTTGCTCTGATTTGTAAATATAAGGAGGATTATCGTATTGGCAGATGATCGTAAAGCAGCCTTAGATGCTGCACTGAAAAAAATTGAAAAGAGCTATGGTAAAGGCTCTATTATGAAATTGGGCGAAAAAATCGACCAGCAAATCTCTACAATTCCAAGTGGCTCTCTTGCGTTAGATGTCGCTTTAGGTGTCGGCGGTTATCCCCGTGGACGTATTATCGAAGTATACGGACCTGAAAGTTCAGGTAAAACAACAGTGGCGCTACATGCTATTGCAGAAGTACAAAAAAATGGCGGAACTGCCGCTTTCATCGATGCTGAGCATGCGTTAGATCCGCAATATGCACAAAAATTAGGTGTGAATATCGATGAACTACTTCTTTCACAGCCTGATACAGGAGAACAAGGTCTGGAGATCGCTGATGCTTTAGTATCAAGTGGAGCTGTAGACATCGTAGTAGTCGATTCAGTTGCCGCTTTAGTTCCACGAGCAGAAATCGACGGCGAAATGGGCGACTCACATGTCGGGTTACAAGCACGTTTGATGTCTCAAGCATTGCGTAAACTCTCTGGTTCGATTAACAAAACAAAAACAATCGCTATTTTCATCAACCAAATCCGTGAAAAAGTAGGCGTGATGTTTGGGAATCCAGAAATCACGCCTGGAGGACGCGCATTGAAATTTTACGCAACGATCCGTTTAGAAGTACGCCGTGCAGAACAATTGAAACAAGGAACAGATATTGTTGGTAACCGTACAAAGATCAAAGTCGTGAAAAACAAAGTAGCACCTCCTTTCAAAATCGCTGAAGTAGATGTCATGTATGGCTTAGGTATCTCACAAGAAGGAGAACTTCTAGACATGGCAGTAGAAAAAGACATCGTTGATAAAAGTGGTGCTTGGTATTCTTATAAAGAAGATCGGATTGGCCAAGGACGGGAAAACGCTAAAATCTATATGGCTAATCATCCTGAAATGATGGCAGAAGTTTCTGCTCTAGTTAGAGCAGCTTATGGTATTGGCGAAGAAGCCGCTGTCCCAGAAGATGAAAAAGGACAAGAAGAATTGCCTTTAGTAGAAGAATAAAAATCATGATAAACAAAAACGGCTGGTCTGAAGAGTAGGTACTCTCCTTGACCTGCCGTTTTTTTATTGAATAAAGAAATCGTGAGTTATTTAATTATGCGAGTGGGTACATAAAATAAAAATATCTGTTCATCTACAAAGAATAATTTAATAGAAAAGTTTCTCAACTTAAAGGTTTACCTATATGAAACTAGTGTCATTTATTTTAAAAACCATCGTTTAATGAATAAATAGAAAGCCGTTTCTTTGTTTATTTAAAGTTGACACTACGGGGTACAAACATTAGAATAAAGTTGTGCATGTTTTTTGTACACATATATGCGAAGATGCATATTGACAAGTTTAGAATAATTTATCATAGAAGCTGTATAGATGATAAAAATGAAAAAGATAGTATGGAGGTGGATTTTATGGTATTCAACATTCTCCTCGCTATCATCGGTTTAATTGTCGGTCTTGGTTTAGGGTTTATGGTCGCAAAGTCACGTCACGAGAAAGAAATAGCTGGTGCACAATCATCAGCTGCTGGAATCATCGATAGTGCAAAAAAAGAAGCAGAAACTCTAAAAAAAGAAGCATTGTTAGAAGCTAAGGAAGAAAATCAGAAATACCGTTCTGAAGTTGAAAGTGAGCTGAGAGAAAGTAAGTTAGAATTAAAATCTCAAGAGAATCGTTTGATTCAACGCGAACAAACGCTGAATCGTAAAGATGACTCGTTAGAAAAACGCGAGAACTCACTTGAAAGTAAAGAAGAAGCACTTAGTTCAAAACAGCAATTAATTGAAGATCAACAAAAAGAACTAGAAAAAATTGCTGGTTTATCAAAAGAGGACGCACGAGATGTCATCATGAAATCGACTGAAGAAGAGCTGAATCATGAGTTAACTCTAATGGTAAAAGAATCTGAACAGCGTGCCAAAGAAGAAGCAGATCGCAAAGCGAAAAACTTATTATCATTAGCGATCCAACGCTGCGCAGCAGATCAAGTTTCAGAAACGACTGTTTCAGTCGTTACCCTTCCGAATGATGAAATGAAAGGTCGTATCATTGGACGAGAAGGTCGTAATATTCGAACGCTTGAGACGCTGACTGGTATCGATTTAATCATCGATGATACACCGGAAGCAGTTGTTCTTTCCGGATTCGATCCAATCCGAAGAGAAATCGCACGGATGACCTTGGAAAAACTGATACAAGATGGACGAATCCATCCAGCGCGTATCGAAGAAATGGTCGAGAAATCTCGTAAAGAAATGGATGAACGTATTCGCGAATACGGGGAAGAGGCAGCGTTTGAAGTCGGTGCTCATACACTTCATCCAGATCTAATCAAGATCATCGGACGTCTGCGATTCAGAACTAGTTATGGACAAAACGTCTTGAAGCATTCGGTCGAGGTTGCAAAATTAGCTGGTATCTTAGCAGCAGAGCTTGGCGAAGATATCCAATTAGCAAAACGTGCCGGGTTGCTCCATGATATTGGGAAAGCACTTGACCATGAGATTGAAGGATCTCACGTTGAGATCGGTGCGGAATTAGCTGCCAAGTACAAAGAAAACCCAGTAGTAATCAACGCGATCGCTTCTCATCATGGCGATGTGGAAGCTACTTCTGTTATCTCTGTCCTTGTAGCTGCAGCAGATGCGCTCTCAGCAGCAAGACCTGGTGCGCGAAGTGAATCATTAGAAAACTACATCCGTCGTTTAAGAAGTCTGGAAAATATTTCGAACAGCTTCGCCGGTGTAGAATCAAGTTACGCAGTTCAAGCTGGACGCGAAGTTCGGGTAATGGTCAAGCCAGAAGAAATCTCGGATTTAGACGCTGTTCGTTTAGTACGTGATATTCGTAAACGAATCGAAGAAGAACTGGATTATCCTGGACACATCAAAGTAATCGTTATTCGGGAAACTCGTGCAACTGATTATGCTAAATAATAAAAAATACAAAAGAAGAGCCGGGGCAAAAGCCACAGCTCTTCTTTTTTTGTAAGGCACGAAAAAACATTGCTATCATTATTTTTTATTCAACATCTCAAGATCTTTCTCGATCGTCGTATTGATTCCTTTGATGACGGCTGGGATGAATCCTGCTTCTTCTAAGGCAACTACACCTGCAACAGTTGTACCGCCGGGAGAAGAAACTTGGTCTACAAGTTCCCATGGATTTTTATCACTTGAAAGGAATTTTTGACAAGAACCCATAATTGCTTTTGCAGCAATCTCAGTTGCTGTCTGTTTGGACAAACCATTCAGTACACCAGTCCGTCCCATCGCATCGATCAGCATGTAAACGAATGCGGGTGAGCTGCCAGCAAGGCCAATGAATGTACTGAAATCTGATTCTGCTAAAGGATAGACGCTGCCGATTGCTTCAAAAATCATCGTAGCTTGCTGAAGCTGTTCCTCCGTGGCAGCTTCATTTTTGCAAATCGCAGAAACGCCTGCTCCTACGCTGACATTGACATTCGGCATCACACGTACGATGGAGGCCTGAGGATCTTCAAGCGCTGTTTCTAAATCTGTTAATGATTTTCCTGAAGCAATAGAAATGAATAAGACTTTCTGGCTATATTCTCTTAGTTCTTCCAATACTTTTTCAATGATTTTTGGTTTCACGGCTAAAAGAACGATATCTGATTGTGATGCAACTTCCTGATTACTTTTGCATGCATGGACGCCAGTTTCAGCAGCAAATTTTTGTGCATTTTCAAAATGACCACTGGAAACGAACACTTCTTCTTTCGAGACTGTTCCTGTTTTCAATAAACCATCAATAATAGCTTGTGCCATATTTCCTGTACCGATAAATCCTACTTTCATGTTATCCTCTCCTTTAGCATTAGGATATCTTTCTTTTTCTATGATCGCAAGCAAAGAACAGGTCTAAAGTGGAAAAATTAAAATAAATAAGATAACATTGGGGTATGACAAAAAGTATACAAGTTAGGAATGGGAAAATGTGAAAAATAAACGATACTTGATGCTGCAATGGATAAAGGAACATAGTCTGATTTTAAAACTGATTTTTTTCGGCTCCGTGTTAGTCTTTGTGGCAAATCAAGTCGCAAATATTGCTAATGGCATGAGTTGGCAAGATATTTGGCAAAGGATGGGACAACAAAGCCACATGACGATCCTGCTCATGATTCTGGCTGGACTGCTGGGTGTCACTCCGATGTTGTTGTATGATTGGGTGACGATCAGAGTCTTAGAAAAACAAGGAAAACCAAAAATGGAAAGAAAAGAGTTTCTTCTTGCTGCGTGGGTAACAAACACGATCAACAATCTCGCCGGTTTTGGTGGTGTGGTAGGAGCAAGTCTTCGGGCTAGTTTTTATGGAAAGCAGACAAATAGAAAAATGGTTTTAGCCACTGTATCAAAAGTCGCACTATTTATGCTGACTGGTTTGTCTGTATGGTCGTTTCTTACATTTATTGATGTCTTTTTTATTCAGTCAGAAAGTATTTTTCGAAGCTATTGGATCTGGCTTTTCGGCGGTAGTTTTTTAGCACCAGTCATTTTCTTTTTTGCTTATCTAAAGAGAAAGACATTGTTCTTCGAGTTTTATCCAAAAGGCTTGCTTGGTCTGCTACTGGCATCCTTTGGACAATGGACGGGAGCCCTTGCGGTATTTTTGATCATCGGCAAGTTGATGAGAATAGATATTTCGATGCTTTCGATCTATCCTATGTTCATGATTGCTACATTGATAGGAATGCTGACGATGGTCCCAGGTGGAATGGGGACTTTTGACGTTTTGATGATCTTAGGAATGAGTCAATTGTCTGTTCGGCAAGATGTAGCAGTAGTTTGGCTATTATATTATCGGTTGTTTTATTATGTTCTACCTTTTATGACGGGACTTCTATTGTTCATCACACATACAGGAGTCAAAATCAATCGATTTTTAGATAACATTCCGCGACTGTTTTTCCAAAAGGTTGCGCATATCGTGCTCGTAAGTGCTGTCTATTTTGCGGGAATCATGATGGTACTTCTATCAACAATCACTAATCTGTCTGCAATCAGTCGACTATTTCAAGTATTATTGCCGTTCTCATTCAATTTTTTAGATCAGACAGTGAATCTATTGGTTGGCTTTTTATTACTCGGCCTTGCTCGAGCACTTTCAGTAAAAGTCAAAAAGGCATTTCTGCCTACGATTGCTTTACTATCTTTTGGTATTTTAAATACAATCACACGTACGTTATCTTGGCAGTTGATATTGGTATATGTCTTGATTCTGTTAGCTGTGTGGTTATCCAGAAAAGAATTTTATCGAACAAAATTCGTTTATTCTTGGGGAGCTATAATCTTTGATGCTAGCTTGTTCGGCTTTTTGTTTATCGTTTACGCAATCGCAGGCTATCACAGCGGACGCTTTTTAGTCGGTCGAATAACAGGAAATCATTTTATTTTGTTTCCTTCAGATGATGTGTGGTTCTCAGGGCTTATTGGTTTGGGCATCTCATTGCTAGCTTTAGTGGCGCTTTATCAATATTTAGCTGAAGATACTACGAAGCTTGGCAGTGAGTACGAAAAAGACCGTTTTGACCGTTTATTGGAAACATACGGAGGCACAGCTACAAGCCATCAGCTTCGCTTGTCAGGTTACAGTTATTTTTATTACCAAGAAGATGACCAAGATCAAGTCGTTTTTGGTTATCAGATCAAAGGAAACAAATGCTTTGTTTTAGGAGATCCAGTTGGCAATCCTAAAATGATGCGGGCAGCAACGAATCAGTTTATGAAACAAGCAGATTGTTTAGGCTATCAGCTTGCGTTTTATAAGATATCAGAAAGCTACGTAGTGATGCTTCATGAATTGGGTTTTCACTTCACGAAAGTAGGTGAAGCAGGGATTGTTGATCTAGCAACAGAAGACTTGTCTCGGCTGAGTCAGCAACTTGAATATCAACGTTTGATGAAAGAAGGATACCATTTTACTTGGTACGATCAACTGCCAGAAGAATTACATCAAGCTGTAAATGAAGTTTCACAAAAATGGCTTCAAGGTGCACGAGAAAAATACTTCTCTGTGGGACGATTTGATAAATCATATGTATTATCTAGCGGTGTCGGTATTGTCCGTAAAGATCAAAAAGTCGTTGGCTTCATCACCGCTCAGCCGATGACGAAGAAGCAGGCGGGATATGATTTGTTGCGGGTCTTACCTAAAGAATCTGAGGAATTAGCTGACTATCTGTTAGCCAATCTGTTTATTGTATACGAGAAAATGGGCTACTCGGAAGCCAATCTAGGCTTAGCTCCATTAGCTAATGTTGGAGAAACAGATTTTTCTTTCTTTCAAGAAAAAGTCATGCATATCGTATATAATTATGGTAATTTTTTCTATTCCTTCCAGTCTGCTTATGAAAAGAAATTAAAATATGTCGATCATTGGGAAGGACGTTACTTTGCTTATAGGAAAGGAAGTAATTTCGGATTTGCTACCATGCAGCTACTCAGTCTGATAGGAAAAGAAAAAGGAAATATTCCGAGTTTGGCAGAAGAAGTGCTCACAGAATTATAAGAATCACTAGAACTTGTTTGGATTATGAAGAGAAAATTCTGTGAAAGCTGTTGAAACGATGACAAAATCAACCACTAGGCAGACATAAGCTATACTTTTATTTTTCCCTATGATAGAATACTTGCGACTTAGACTTTTCGAATGGGTGAGAGGATGGAATTGATTGAAAAAGCGCCAGCCAAGATAAATTTAGGACTGGATGTATTATATAGACGGCAAGATGGGTATCATGAGTTGGAAATGGTGATGTCGAGCGTAGACTTGGCAGATCATCTATTTTTTGAAGAAATAACAGAAGACAAAATCATTGTAGAAACAAATAAAGCATTTTTACCGGTAGATGAACGGAACAATGTTTATCAAGCTGCTTTATTGCTAAAAAATAAATACAATATCAAAACCGGTGTCAAGATCTTTGTTAAGAAGAATATTCCAGTAGCAGCTGGATTAGGCGGAGGAAGTACAGACTGTGCAGCTGCTCTAAGAGGGATCAACCAATTATGGAATCTGGGCTGTTCGTTAGAAGAACTGGCAGAAATCGGTTTGGAAGTCGGTACAGATGTTCCTTACTGTGTCTACGGAAGTACGGCATTTGTCGGTGGCAAAGGGGAAGAAATCCAAGTATTACCTTCTATGCCACAGTGCTGGGTTGTGTTGGTCAAACCAAGAATGAGTGTCTCTACACGTACAGTGTTTAGAGAAGTAGATACGCAAGCCATCCAACATCAAGACATCCACGGACTTGCTGAAGCCATCCGAGAGCAAGATTATCAGCAGATGATCAAAAAAATGGGAAACAGTTTAGAAGATATAACGGGAAAGCGGCATCCAGTCATCCATCAAATCAAAGAGCGTATGATCAAGTACGGAGCAGATGCCGCATTGATGAGTGGAAGCGGACCAACCGTTTTTGCCTTGTGTCAACATTATTCAAGAGCGCAGAGAGTATATAATGGGTTAAAAGGTTTTTGTGAGGAAGTTTATTTAGTACGAACCCTGCAATAAAATATAAGAAGTAAAATAGGTGATGAAAAACTGAGGAATCCTAAAATGGTATTCTTCAGTTTTTTATTGTAGTGAAATGGCTAGATATGAGCAGCAACTCATCCATTTTACGATTTAATCAAGAATATACATGCTTAAATCAGAAATTGATGGATTTCTATTGACTGTGTTTTTTTATTTTGATACATTAGTTCACGTTAATAAATCGTAAAATTACGATTTGTTCATTGAAAGGAGCATATAAATGAAAAAATATCTTTTGACAGCTACGGTAATGATAGGTGCTTTACTGTTTGCAGCATGTGGAAATACGAACAAGGAAGCAGACAAAAAAGAGGATTTGACGATCGTTACGACTTTTTATCCGATGTATGATTTTACAAAAGAGATCGTAGGGGATGAAGGAAACGTGAAACTTTTGATCCCTGCTGGAACGGAGCCGCATGATTTCGAACCAAGTGCAAAAGAAAGAGCAGAAATTTCCGATGCAGATGTTTTCGTGTATAATAGTTCAGACATGGAATTTTTTGTGGATTCGTTAAAGGATTCAGTGGATAGCAAACAGACCTTGATGATCGAAGCAGCTAAAGGAATCGACCGTTTAGAATCGCAAGAAGCAGACGAACATGAAGAATCAGAAGAAGGGCATGGTCATTCACATGAATACGATCCACATGTTTGGCTCGATCCGGTATTAGCTATAAAAGAAGTCAGAACGATTGCTGAAGAATTAGGCGAAAAATATCCAGATAAAAAGGAAACTTTTACGAAGAATGCCGATGCTTATATCAAAAAGCTTGAAGCACTGGATCAAAAATACTCCGATGAGCTAAAAGATGCAACAAACCGCACATTTGTCACTCAGCATGCTGCTTTTGCTTATTTAGCGAATCAATACGACTTAAAACAAGTAGCGATTTCGGGCGTTTCACCAGATCAGGAACCCACACCAAGTCGCTTAGCTGAGCTAAAAGAATTTGTGAAGAAAAACAACATCAAAGTGATTTATTTTGAAGAAAATGCCTCTTCGAAGGTAGCTGAGACATTGTCGAATGAAACAGGAGTGAAGCTAGAAGTGTTGAATCCTTTAGAAAGCTTGACTAATGAACAAATCAAAGCAGGCGAAAATTATATTTCTGTCATGGAAAAAAATCTGAAAGCTTTAAAAGAAAGTATCAATTAAGTTTTAGAATGGAGGTTGTAAGGTGCGTTATATCGAAATATCTGATTTGACCTTTTACTATGATGATGAACCTGTACTAGAAGATGTCTCTTATCATGTAGATGTGGGTGAATTTGTCATTTTAACTGGAGAAAATGGAGCAGCCAAGTCAACCTTGGTGAAAGCATCGTTAGGATTACTGAAACCTTCAAAAGGAATGATAAAGATTGCTGAGAAAAATCAAGAAGGAAAAAAATTAAGTATCGGTTATATTCCTCAACAAGTTGCATCTTTCAATGCAGGTTTTCCTAGTACGGTGATCGAATTAGTCCGTTCAGGAAGATATCCAAGAGGCCGCTGGTTCAAGCGTCTCTCTGAAAAAGATCATCAACATGTACAGCGTGCTTTAGAAGCTGTAGGGATGTGGGATATGCGAAATCGGCGAATAGGTGAATTGTCTGGCGGACAAAAGCAGCGAATCAGTTTAGCGCGTATTTTTGCTACTGACCCTGACTTATTTGTTCTTGATGAACCAACAACAGGTATGGATGAAGAATCCAGAAATGAATTTTATCGTCTTCTCCGACATAGTGCGCATGTCCATGGGAAATCAGTTCTAATGATCACCCATGATCATGAAGATATCAAACAGTATGCGGACAGACAGATCCGACTGGTGAGAAAGGAGGATTCTCAATGGCGTTGCTTTCATATGAATTCATGAGAAGAGCGTTTCTTGCCGCTATCTTCATTGCCGGAATCGCCCCGATGCTAGGTGTGTTTTTAGTGATCAGAAGACAATCGCTGATGGCTGATACGCTTTCCCATGTCTCTTTAGCAGGGGTAGCGTTAGGATTCTTTTTGAACCTTAATCCTACACTTACGACCATGCTAGTCGTTGTATTAGCAGCTGTGATATTGGAGTATCTGCGAACGATCTACCGAACCTATTCAGAAATCTCCATTGCCATTTTAATGGCTGGTGGTTTGGCGCTAGCGTTAGTATTGATGAATTTGAGCGGAGGGAATTCAGCAACAAGTATCCAATCCTATCTGTTTGGTTCGATCGTGACCATTACATGGGAGCAAGTCATCTTTTTAGGAATCTTATTCGTTGCCATCGGTATATTGTTCTTTTTATTCAAACGGCCGATGTATGTTCTGACTTTTGATGAAGATACCGCCCACGTGGATGGGCTACCCGTTCATTTGATGTCGATGATGTTCAATGTGATTACTGGTGTGGCTATTGCTGTGATGATCCCGATTGCCGGTGCACTTTTGATATCCGCAATCATGGTTCTTCCCGCAGCAATCGGTATGCGATTAGGCAAAAGCTTCAATGTCGTGATTGCTATCAGTGTTTGTGTAGGATTTCTAGGGATGCTGTCAGGACTAACTAGCTCGTTTTATCTAGATACACCTCCAGGAGCAACAATCACATTAGTCTTTATTGCTTTGTTCCTGATTGTAAATATCATCAAACGAATATTGGTTGCCTTCAGAAGAAAAAATAACTAAATTATAAAGAAAAGAAGCCTTATAAAAACGAAAAATTTTTTATAGGCTTCTTTTTATTTTAATAAATACCGAACTATTTTCTTATTTTTTCATAAAATGCTCGAATTTTTGAAGAAAAACTTATATAATGTAAAACGATAAAATTTCTTAAAAGGAGTTGGAATAGGTGAAAGTACGTCGCAGTGAACGTCTAGTTGACATGACACAGTATTTATTGAATCACCCGCATGAATTGATTTCCTTAACAAGCTTTGCCGAACGTTATGAATCTGCTAAATCTTCTATCAGTGAAGATTTGGGAATCATCAAGAAAACATTTAAAGAACGAGGGTATGGAACCTTGGAAACAATCCCAGGTGCTGCAGGTGGTGTATTGTTCATCCCTGAAATTTCATATGAAGAGGCGAAAAAATATATTGAATCTCTAGCAGAACGTCTATCAGAACAAGACCGTCTGCTTCCAGGAGGATATGTTTATCTCTCTGATTTGTTAGGAGAACCTGAACTGCTGCGTCAAGTTGGAAGAATCATTGCTTCTAAATACCTTGGTGAAAAAATCGATGCTGTAATGACTGTAGCCACAAAAGGCGTACCTATTGCCCAAGCTGTGTCCTATTATCTGAATGCGCCATTCGTTATTGTACGCCGGGACTCAAAAATAACAGAAGGATCAACAGTAAGTGTCAACTATGTGTCTGGATCTTCTGAAAGAATTGAAAAGATGGAACTGTCTAAGAGAAGTTTGAAACGTGGTTCACGTGTCCTTGTAGTGGATGATTTCATGAAAGGCGGCGGAACAGTCAACGGAATGAAGAGCTTGATTGAAGAATTCGAATCAGAACTTGTTGGCATCACTGTATTTGCCGAATCAAAATTCAACGGTCATCGCGCCATCGATGATTATACGTCACTGCTTTATGTCAAAGATGTAGATACTCAAACGAAAAATATTACGGTTGTGCCGGGAAATTATTTTTCAGAATAAGAGGTTGTGAAAAAGCCGCTTAGTTTCGAGTAGTAAGAAAAATTTTGTGAAAATGGCTTTCCACATTTTTTCATAAATTTGGCTTAATACCGAGAAACTGGCTTTTGAACACCGTTTATCTAGAGGTTGTGAAATCAGCGTCCTGTCCTGAGTATTAGCTCAATAAACGGAAAAATTGCTCCTCATATTTTGCCGTTTATTGAGCTAATACCGAAGGTCAGCTGATTGAAAACCGTTTAATGAAGAGGTTGTAAGCCTACCGTTTAACTCTAAGTCACAAGAAACGATTTCAAAAAACAGCTTTTCATGTTTTATGAGTAGTGTGACTTGTGACCGAGGACTTGGCAGGAGAGCACCGGTTACCAAATAGATAGGCCCGTTATGGTCTATCTATTTTTTTATCCAGAAAACGCTGGGATAAAAGAAAATCACTTGTTTTGTTGAAAAAATGGGTATACTGGGATAAACTGAAATCAGCAAACTATATTTAGGAGTGACGCAGTTGGACGCACGTTATGCAATTATTTTGGCGGCAGGGAAAGGTACCCGCATGAAGTCAAAATTATATAAAGTTTTACATCCCGTTTCTGGTAAACCTATGGTAGAACATATCATTAATCGGGTCAGTGAAACGAAACCAGATGAAGTGATTACGATCGTTGGACACGGAGCAGAACAAGTTAAAGCACAACTAGGAGAACGCAGTAAATATGCGTTACAAGCAGAACAATTGGGAACAGGACATGCTGTTTTGCAAGCTGCTTCTTTCTTGGAAGGAAAAAAAGGAACAACGTTAGTTATCAGTGGCGATACACCATTATTGACTACTGAAACGCTGAACAATCTTTTTGAATATCACCAAGGAAAAAATGCAAGTGCAACGATCTTGACGGCACAAGCAGAAAACCCAACAGGATATGGACGAATCATCCGTGACCATATTGGGATCGTAGAAAAAATCGTGGAACAAAAAGATGCAACACCAGAAGAAGCTCTTGTACAAGAAATCAATACAGGAACTTACTGTTTTGACAACGAAGCTTTGTTCGATGCGTTAAGCAAAGTTGGAACAAACAATGCTCAAGGTGAATACTATCTAACAGATATCATCGAAATCTTAAAAGAAGAAGGCAATACAGTTGCTGCTTATCAAACGGATGATTTTGAAGAATCAATGGGAGTCAATGATCGGATCGCGTTAGCTAAAGCAAATGAGATCATGAGAAAGCGAATTAACCAGATGCATATGGTCAATGGCGTAAGCTTTGTCGATTCAGCAACGACATACATCGATGCAGGCGTAGAAATCGGTCCAGACACATTGATCGAAGCAGGTGTACAAATCCAAGGAAATACAGTCATCGGTTCTGATTGTGTCATCGGGGCACATTCAAAAATCGTAGACAGTAGGATTGAGGATCACGTCGTCATTGAAAACTCAGTCATTGAAAGCAGCCATGTCAAGAAACATGCAGATGTGGGACCTTATGCACATTTACGACCAAAAGCTGAAATTGGCGAAAACGTCCATATCGGAAACTTTGTGGAAGTGAAAAATGCTCAAATCGGCAAAGGAACTAAAGTCGGTCACTTGACTTATGTTGGTGATGCTACGCTGGGAGAAGAAATCAATGTCGGATGTGGTGTTGTCTTCGTCAACTATGATGGAAAGAACAAACATCATACGACTGTCGGCGACCACAGCTTTATTGGTTCTAGCACGAATATCATCGGACCTGTCGAGGTAGCTAAAAACAGTTCGATTGCTGCAGGGTCAACAATTACAGACAATATTCCAGAATATGCGCTGGCAATTGCGAGAGCAAGACAAGTCAATAAAGAAGGATATGCAAAAAAACTCCCTTATCTAAACTAAGACTTTTGCAAAATCACTTGATTTATTTAAAAAATATGACTACTATTTATTAGGTAGAATTCTAGAGTTGTGAAAAAGAAAGTGGAGGTCCCCATGTCAAAACATTACTTTGACCCAAGATTAAAAATTTTTGCGTTAAATTCTAATCGCCCATTAGCAGAGAAAATTGCAGCAGCAGTCGGCGTCGAGTTAGGAAAATCATCTGTTACTCAATTTAGTGATGGAGAAATTCAAGTAAACATTGAAGAAAGTATTCGTGGATCGCATGTCTATGTTATTCAATCAACGAGCAGCCCAGTCAATGATAACTTGATGGAGTTGCTGATCATGATTGACGCACTGAAACGAGCAAGTGCAAAAACAATCAACGTAGTCATGCCTTATTATGGCTATGCGCGTCAAGACCGTAAAGCACGTGCACGGGAACCAATCACAGCGAAATTAGTAGCAAACATGATTCAAAAAGCTGGTGCAACAAGAATGCTGACTTTGGACCTTCATGCAGTCCAAATCCAAGGTTTCTTTGATATTCCAGTCGATCATTTGATGGGTGCGCCACTTATTGCCAATTATTTCTTAGAAAAAGGAATCAAAGGCGATGATGTTGTCGTTGTTTCACCAGACCATGGTGGTGTCACACGGGCACGTAAATTAGCGGAATTTTTGAAATCTCCGATTGCGATCATAGACAAACGCCGTCCAAAAGCAAATGTTGCAGAAGTAATGAATATCATTGGACAAGTCAAAGGCAAAACTTGTGTACTGATCGATGATATGATCGATACAGCAGGTACGATCACATTGGCTGCCAATGCTTTGAAAGAAGCTGGTGCAACTAGTGTGTATGCTTCATGTACACATCCAGTATTATCCGGCCCTGCTTTACAAAGAATAGAAGATTCAGCTATCGAGCGTCTAGTTGTTACAGACTCGATCTATCTTCCAGAAGATCGTAAAATCGACAAAATCGATGAAGTAAGTGTTGGCGGACTAATGGGAGATGCAATCAAACGTATCCATGAAAACAAACCAGTTAGTCCATTGTTTGAAACAAAAAATAAATAATAAATAAACTCACAAAGGGGAGTCCAATTGGGCTGAGATTGAATCTATTTCTAAACCCTTCGTACCTGTATCGGTTATGCGAGCGTAGGAATTGTGAATAAACAGCTGTTTGACTATTTTCGAAAGCTGCTTCCTCCTTTGTGACTTTTTTATTCAAAGGAGGAAGTTTTTTTATGGGAAAAAATAGAGTTTGGGTAGAAGGAACGATTGTTGCAGCGTTAGCGATGGTGTTGTCGTTGATTCCGATCCAGATCGGCAGCAGTTTTTCTATTTCATTAGGGCAGATTCCATTGACTCTTTTTGCGTTAAGAAGAGGAACAAAGGCAGGGATGCTGGCAGGTTTCATTTGGGGCATCCTACATTTTCCGTTGGGACAAGTTTATTATTTAAGTGTCGTTCAAGTGTTGATTGAGTACCCGATTGCCTATACTTTTGCAGGCGCAGCAGGGCTCATGGCTTCAAATGTCCAAAAAGGCTATGTAGACGATAATACGAAACAAATTAGAAAAAGCATCGTGTTTGGTGCATTGATTGGCGCACTTTCCAGATATTTTTGGCATTTTATTGCAGGAGTGGTTTTCTGGGGAGCGTATGCACTATGGGGGATGAATCCTTGGCTCTTTTCTTTCGTAATGAATGGTGCCAGCGGGTTGAGTACAGCTATTGTAACGATCATCGTTTTATTAGGGATCCAACAAACGATTCCTTCGATTTTTGTGCCAGATAAACGACAGGAGCTGTAAATAAAAAAGAAGCAAGAAACTTGAGACAGAATCATGTCCTAGTTTCTTGTTTCCTTTTTATTTTTTGATAAGAAATAGATCTACTTCAATGGCAGATAAGAAAGATCGGCATCTTCCACCAATTGCCAGTGTCGATCGGTGACAGAGTAGATTAAAGTAGCGATGATTTCCTCTTCTCGATACCGGGTGCCTTTTAATTTCCAAATATAATCTTCAATCACATAGATTGGGATACGATATTCACCATCGATCAAACCAACTTGATCAAAAGAAAAAATGATCCCTTCCTGCATCAAATTACGCATTTCTTTCAATAATTCCACACTGATTTTTTCAACAGGTGTTTCTTTTTTGAAAAAAGATTTTTTTACATTGATCTTATCTGACAAGATCGAACTTAATTTACTAGCAAAAATCCTATAAAATTCATCTAAATAGCGATAATAAATCCGATTCAGCTGATCATTAAGATCGAAGTATACAAAATTATTCTGTAGTTTATAAAAAAACGGTGAATGAAGATGTGTTTTCATATGACCAAAATATAATAATTCTGAAATTTCTAAAGGTGTCAATTCTTTCAGCATCGTTAAATCAGTAAAGTCGATCCACTTCAATTCATCGAATCCACGCCTGTTACGAGAAGAGGAAAAGAAACGCTGAATATTTTCTGTACCACGGATTACTTTCAGCCCTGTATGGGATTCATATTCTCCAGCAGAAGCAGATGGATCAAGCAAGAGCAAGTTTTGAGGAAAATGCACGATACTGTTTGCAAAGTCAGTAGCAGTCAGCCCTTTTGTTAAAACAGCATTACTTGTGGTATCAATATGTACATAAACTGACTCAGTCATCATGTTCCTCCTCTTATTTCCTCTTAATCTCTTTTATTTTACAACATTTGCATTAAAAAAGCTTGTTTCTTTTATTTTAAAATTCCATTACAAAATCACGTTTTCATTGAAAACACTCTCATTTTCAATTAATTTTTGTGATTTTTGTATTTTTTATTTAAAGGAGGTTTTATGAATTGTTTTCTTATGGAATCTACAAAGTCGAATACGAGACTCATGACCTTTTTATGACGTACTGGTATACTTGAAGAAAAAGGAGAGAGCGATGGAGATAAAAAAAGTTTACTTTTCACAGAAAATGTCGCTGTATTCGCCTATCCAGCAAGCAAAACAACCCCTTCCATTTTTTCAAAGTCATCAAGAAAGTAGAGACGCTTTTTGGCGTTCTACAAAAAAGCAATGTGCTTTTAAAGCAGTATCGAAAAAATATACCGTCTATTTTACTATTGCTAAAAGTAGAGGAGATGTTATTTTTAATAATCTGTTGATTGAAGGTGAAACTTTTGAATGGAAAAAATTTTTTCGGTATATGGAAGCTTGCGCTCGTTTTTTTATTAAAGAAAACTGTTGTTTTTTATTTCAATCTCCTCTATCAGAAGAATGGTTGCGTATTTTTCATAAAAACGGCTATCAAGGAACCACACAATTAAATAAAAAGCTGGTCTATCATACAGCACTTGTTTTAGGTGGAGGAGGAGCGCACGGTGCTTATCAGATTGGTGTGTGGCAGGCGCTGAAGGAACATGATATCAACTTTGAGATTATCACAGGTACCTCGGTAGGTGCGTTGAACGGCGCATTGATTTTACAAGGAGATATGAAAAAAGCTGTGAATTTATGGAAAAAGCTGTCGACAAGACAAGTGCTTGCGTTACCAGAAATGGCTGCGGTTGAAGACCTTCGTGAACGCTTCTATCGAGAAAGACGCCAAATGACGAAAACAGCACTAATTGAAGGCGGGGTTTCTTCTGCTCCATTGGAAAAGATGGTCAAAGACAATTTGGATTTGTCCTTACTCAAACATAATCCCAAAATACGTTTATATACGGTGTCTACTAAACTGCCAGAACTAGCGGAAGTAGTGACTGATATCCAACAGACAAAAACAGAAGAAATACCAGATTGGATACTCGCCTCTGCTTCATTTTATCCCGCTATGGCTTATCGAAAGATCGGAAAAAATAAATATGCAGACGGTGGGTATCGCAACAAAATACCTATTGATATTGCGATTAACAAAGGAGCAACAGAGGCATTTGTCGTAGATGTGCAAGGACCAGGCCCAGCGAAAAAAATTCGTATGCCAGACATTTTTATCCATTGGAAATGTCAAACATTGTGGACACTAGGCAGCTTTCTGCTTTTTGATAGCCAAAGGAACCAATTAAATTTACAATTAGGCTATCTGGAAATGAAAAAACGATTAGGCTATTACTATGGGAACTGGTATACATTTCATTCTGTTAAACCTGCAAGAACATACTGGCGAGGATTTTTGTCTTACTTAACAAAAGAAATTCAGTTAGAATTATCTTTTTTCAAAAGCATAAAATTTTGGCAAAAACTGCGTAATTTATATAAGAACAGGGTCGTACCAGAGACATGCGGATTGGCGATGCTAGAACTTTTAGCAAAAAAACATTTTTTACTGCCCAATGAAATCTATCAAGTAGACATGATGATTCAAATGATCTGCCAACAAGATATAAAAAGTATGCCGGATGATTTATTGGCACAAATTGGTCAATTAAGTACTGAAGAATGGCGAAGGTATCGAAAATACCAGCAAAAAATACAAAATGAGCGCACGAAAACTGTTTATTTTGATTATCTGCTACAAGGAAAACGCAAGGATCGTTTGCAGCATGAATTGCTTAAGCAACCAGTTGACACATTACTGATCCTATATTTATATTATCTCAAGGAGGAACAACCATGGCACAAGAATTTTCATATGAAATCGTAGAAGAAATCGCTATATTGTCAGAAAACAACAAGGGGTGGCGTAAAGAACTGAACCTAGTCAGCTGGAATGGTCGCCCGCCAAAATTCGATCTTCGAGATTGGGCGCCAGACCATGAAAAAATGGGGAAAGGCCTGACATTGACGAACGAAGAGTTTGAACAACTGCAAAAAGCAATAGAAAATATGTAATGAGGAAGGACCCTGTCGAATGAAAAGTATGACTGGTTTTGGCAAAGCCATCCGCGAAACAAAAGCGTATCAGTTAGATATTGAAATAAAAAGTGTCAACCAGCGTTTTCTAGATGTTCAAATACGAAGTCCTAAAATCCTGAACTTTGTTGAAAACGATTTTCGTCAGCTTATTAAACAGCAGTTAAGCCGCGGTCGAATCGAAGTATTTGTGAATCTAGCTTATATTGGCAAAAACGAAAAACAGATCGTCATCAACTGGGAATTGATTGATTCACTTATCACTCAATTGACAGACGGAATTCAACAACGATACGGTAGTCAAAATCAAGTGTCAATTAGTCGGATGGCGGAACGCTTCGCGCTGGACGAAAACTTCGTAACGGTAGAAGAAAAACCGGAAGAGAGCATGGAAGAATTGGCACAGTTAGCTCTAGATACATTGAAAAGCGCACTTGATTCTATTGAGGCGAGTCGAGAAAAAGAAGGTCAAGCTTTAGCTTTAGTGTTGAAAAAGAATACTGAAGAATTCAAAGAAGTACTAAAAAAACTCGATAGTTTTGTAGAAATCTATGAAAAGGAATTTCAAATAAGGTATCAAAAAAAGCTGGAGGAATTTCTTGGAGCGAAAGTCGATGAGCAACGGTTGTTGACGGAGCTAGCCATCTTGTTGGAACGCGGAGATATTCACGAGGAACTGGATCGTCTGGCGATCCATGTACAAAAACTAGATGAACTTATCGAAGCACAATGTCCTGTAGGTCGGGAATTAGATTTCCTGATCCAAGAAATGAATCGGGAAATCAACACGATCGGTTCCAAATCAAATGCAATCGAAATTAAAAATCAAGTCGTCCAGTCTAAGACGATCTTAGAAAAAATCAGAGAGCAAGTACAAAATATTGAATGACGAAAGAGGTAGAGATAATGAAATACTATGACGTAACGTTCCACGAATTAAGTGGAAAAACTGTTGTAAAACGGGATATCCCTTCTGAAAAAAACGGCTTTGACGTATGGAAAGATGCCTGTGCAGACTATAATGAGAACGAACTGTTTATTTTGATCAACGACGGTGCTTACGTGACGATGAATCGGAAATTTATTGTTCGAATCGACACAGAAGAGGTAGAAGATCCGACAGAAAAAGCACGTTCTCGAAAAGATGAAATCATGGGTGTAGTGAATACTTTGTCCAATATGGGCTTTTAGCAAGGATGCTGAACAAAGAAATACAATAAATAATCAGAATTGGATTTCTTCGCTTAGCTTCTTTGCTCTAGGAATACATTTAAAGGTTGTGACAAAATTCGTGTCACAATCTTTTTTTATTTTGAATAAGTGATGTTCAAAAACCATTTTCTCGGTATTAAGCCAAATTTATGCAAAAATGTGAGAAACTATTTTCACAAAATTTTTCTTCATACTCGAAACTAATCGGCTTCTTCACGACCTCTTATACACGGCGTTCAAAAGCTTGCATCTGCGGTAATAACCCCAACCAAACGAAAAACATGAGAAGCTGTTTATGTTTGGCTGTTCTTATTACTTGATGCAGGACAGCTTTTTTACAACCTCTTATACACGGCGTTCAAAAGCTTGCATCTGCGATAATAACCCCAACCAAACGAAAAACATGAGAAACTGTTTATGTTTGGCTGTTCTTATTACTTGATGCAGAACAGCTTTTTTACGACCTCTTGGTACAGGGTAGCTTTTTTACCAATTTCTAGCTATAATTAAAGATAACCTTGAAAGTTGCAGAAAAAAAGTGCAAAATAAACGATAAGTACAAAAAGACTAGTTGAAAGGACGTCGTCATGTCAGAGCGTGGATTATTAATCGTGTTGTCTGGTCCATCCGGTGTAGGAAAAGGCACAGTACGAAAAGCAATTTTTGAGAGTGAGGATAATGATTTTCAGTATTCGATCTCAATGACTACCCGTAAAATGCGTGAAGGGGAGGTCGAAGGCGTTGATTATTTCTTCCGAAGCAAAGAAGAGTTTGAATCAATGATCGAAGCTGGAGAGATGCTGGAATACGCAGAATATGTCGGGAATTATTATGGAACTCCTTTGTCATATGTCAACAAGACATTGGATGAAGGAAAAGATGTTTTCTTGGAGATTGAAGTCCAAGGAGCAAAACAAGTCAAAGAAAAAGTGCCCGATGGTGTATTCATCTTTTTGACTCCGCCAGATTTAGCGGAATTAAAATCACGGATCGTAGGCCGAGGAACAGATGCAGATGAAGTAATCGAAGAACGAATGAAAGTTGCAAAAGAAGAAATCGAAATGATGGCTCTTTACGACTATGCTGTTGTAAATGATGAAGTGCCGCTAGCAGTTGAACGAATCAAAAACATTATTGCCAGTGAACATTTTCGAGTAGATCGCGTAATCGGTAAATATATTAAAATGTTAAAGGAGATGTAGTCTTATGATGTTAAAACCTTCAATTGACTCACTATTAGATCGTGTAAATTCAAAATATTCTCTAGTGATTTTAGCAAGTAAACGCGCGCATGAATTGGATGCAAGTGCACAGCCTACTCTAGATTCTTTTGATTCAGTAAAAAGCGTCGGTCAAGCTTTAGAAGAAATCGATGCAGGAAATGTAGTCAATGATCCACATCCTGAATTAAAACGTGAACGTTTGAAGATGGAAGAAGAGGAACGTCAAGCACAAAAAGAGCGTGAACAACACGAATTGGAATCACGTATCCGTGAAGAGCAAAAAATGTAATAAAGAAAAATAGAGCGAACATCTAAAAAGAAAAGCAAACCCAGCTGTTTCCTTTTCAAACATTCGCCACTTATTGTCTGGTAGAAAAGGCTGTGTCTGAACTTTTTGACACAGTTCTTTTTTTTCTTATCTGCTGTTAATTTTTTGTTAGGATTTGGCAGAAAATAAGACAAATCCATCGATCTCTAGTAAAATAGGCAAGGAACTTTTTGTCGCTTGATAAGAAAAGACAAAAAAAGGAGGAAACGAACCATGACATTAACAGCTGAAGTCATTGTGGACGTACCTACTATGCAGACCGATCAGCCATTCACTTATTTGGTTCCCTCTGAAATGAAAACAGCTTTGCAAGTCGGGATGCGAGTAGAAGTCCCTTTTGGTAATGGCAATCGTCATGTCCAAGGATTTGTTATGGCTATCCAAAAATCAGAAGAATCAGCTAATCCATCTTTGAAGGCAGTTATTCGTTTGCTAGACCTTGCTCCGGTGGTCAATGAAGAATTGCTTTCATTAGCTGATTATATGAAAAAAATTACTTACGCATTCAAAATCACTTGTCTACAAACGATGCTTCCGAGTGTGATGAAAGCAGAATATGATAAATTGATCTATCCTTTGGCAGACACACCAGAAGTTCAGGTATTGTTTGATCAGCGAGAAGTGATTTCCTGGAAGGAAGCAGAAGAAGAAGGCAGCCTTTCTCAATTGATTCGCTGGCGCCAAGAGCAATTAGTAGATATCAAATATGAAGTCCATACACGAAATAAAGTAAAAACGATTCGTTTGGTCCGTTCTTTGTTAACTGAAAAGCAAATCGAAGAAGAATGGGCAAAATTACGGCAAAATGCCAAGAAACAAAAAGAACTTCTTTTGTGTTTATCTGAACTGAGCCAAGAAGAACCAATTGCTTATTTCAAAAATAAAGGAATCAGTACTGCTGTCTTGAATCAAGGAAAAGAAAAGGGCTGGCTGGAGTTTATAGAATCAGAACGTTATCGCGACCCTTATAAAGACCGAGTATTTGACCAAACGACGGCATTGGAACTGAATGCAGAACAAAAAAATGCTGTCGAACAAATCATCACAGCAGGTCAGCAGCAAAAAGATCAGGTCTTTTTGCTGGAGGGAATCACTGGCAGCGGGAAAACAGAAGTATATCTTCAGGCAATCGCTGATGTTTTGTCAGAAAATAAAACGGCGATCATGTTAGTGCCTGAAATCGCATTGACTCCGCAAATGGTCGAGCGATTCAAAGGACGCTTCGGAGAATCAGTTGCGGTCTTACATAGCGGACTTTCCCAAGGTGAAAAATATGATGAATGGCGCAAGATTGAGCGGGAAGAAGCGCAAGTAGTAGTAGGCGCACGATCTGCTATTTTTGCCCCGCTGAAAAATATCGGGCTGATCATTATCGATGAAGAACATGAATCAAGTTACAAACAAGATGAGACACCGCGTTATCATGCGAGAGATCTAGCAATTTGGCGCAGTAAATATCATCATTGCCCAATAGTTCTAGGAAGCGCGACGCCCTCTTTAGAATCAAGAGCACGAGCTCAAAAAGGCGTTTATCAGTTATTGCAGTTGAACCACCGAGCCAAAGCAGCTGCACAGCTTCCAGCTATTGAGATCGTAGATATGCGTGAAGAGTTTCAGAATCATCGGACCTCTACTTTTTCTGCTAATTTGCAGGAAAAAATACAAAATCGATTAGACAAAAAAGAACAAACTGTCCTACTGCTCAATCGTCGAGGATATTCGTCTTTTGTGATGTGTAGGGACTGTGGATTTGTTCTTCCATGTCCTAATTGCGATATCTCTCTTACACTGCATATGGATACACGTTCAATGCGCTGCCATTATTGCGGACATGAAGAACCTATTCCCAATCGCTGTCCTAATTGTGGCGGCAATAAAATCCGCTACTATGGAACAGGTACTCAAAAAGTAGAAGAGGAACTCCGAGAACTTTATCCGCAAGCTAGGATTTTGCGTATGGATGTAGATACCACTCGAAGAAAAGGGGCACACGAACAGATTTTACAAAAATTCGGTGCAAAAGAAGCAGATATATTATTAGGGACACAAATGATTGCTAAAGGTTTGGACTTTCCAGAAGTGACATTAGTTGGGGTGTTGAATGCTGATACCTCCCTGAATTTACCGGATTTTCGTTCTAGTGAGCATACATTCCAATTGCTTACCCAAGTTTCAGGACGAGCAGGGCGAGCGGAAAAAGCAGGCGAAGTCGTGATCCAAACATTCAATCCTCAACATTACGCCATAGAATTGGCTAAAAAACAAAATTATGAGCAGTTTTATCAGCAGGAAATGCATGTACGGCATCGTGGAGGCTATCCTCCTTATTACTTTACTGTGAAAATAACCGCCAGCCATCCTGAAGAACAAGTAGCGGCAAAGAAAATCTTTCAGATTGCCAATCAGCTAAAAGAAGTGTTAAGCCCTCAAAGCTTGCTATTAGGGCCAACGCCCAGCATGATTTTGAGAGTGAAAAACCGATATTATTATCAACTAATCATCAAATATAAACATGAACCGAATCTTCCTCATGTTTTGGATGAAATTTTGAATGGAAGCCAGAAAGAACAGCGACAAGGTCTTTTTGTGGCAATTGACAACGAACCATTAAACTTTATTTAAGAAAGGGCCAAATTATGCGCTATCCTATATTGATCCACCCTAATGATAAATTAAAAAGAACTGCTCAGCCAATCGATGTAATCACGGACGAGACAATCGCTTTATTAGACAATTTATATGAGACAATGATTGCGAATGACGGAATAGGGATCGCTGCTCCTCAAGTAGGACAAAACAAGAGAATTGCTGTGATCGAAGTAGATGAAGGCGAGAAATTTGAACTGATTAACCCAGAAATCATCGAAGCAAAAGGTGAAAGCCTTGACGTAGAAGGTTGTCTCAGTATTCCGCATGTCTATGGAACGGTCAAGCGAGCAGATGAAGTGACCGTGCGTTATTATGATCGAGACGGAGAAGAGATAGAAGTGACGGCTTTTGGCTATTTAGCCCGTGCCTTCCAGCATGAAATCGATCACTTAGACGGTATCTTGTTCATTGAGAAAATGATACAGCAGATCCCGGAAGAAGAACTTGAAGAATATATGGAGGAACATCTTGATGACTAAGCTAGTATTTATGGGCACACCTGCTTTTTCTGTGCCGATTCTTGAAGGGCTGATAGAATCAGGTTACGAGATCCAGGCAGTGGTAACACAGCCCGACCGTCCAGTTGGGCGGAAACGAGTAATTACGCCGACACCGGTAAAAGAAGCGGCTCTGAAGCACGGTATCCGTGTGCTGCAGCCAGAGAAAATCTCCGGTTCGCCAGAAATGGAAGAAATCATTGAATTGGCGCCTGATGTGATCGTCACTGCGGCATTTGGCCAATTCTTGCCTGAAAAGTTATTGCAAGTACCAAAATTAGGGGCAATCAATGTCCATGCTTCTTTACTTCCTAAATATCGGGGAGGTGCGCCTGTTCATTATGCCATCATGAATGGGGAGAAAGAAACTGGTGTAACGATCATGGAAATGATCAAAAAAATGGATGCAGGCGGAATCTATGCGCAAGAAAGCATACCAATCACTAAACAAGATGATGTAGGGACGATGTTTGAAAAGCTTAGCCTTTTAGGAAGAAAGCTATTGTTAGAAACATTGCCCAATATTTTGGATGGACAAAAACCAGTACCTCAAGACGAGTCAGAAGCAACTTTTTCGCCAAACATCACACGGGAACAAGAAGCAATCGATTGGCATAAAACTGCAGAAGAAATTGACAACCAAGTACGCGGAATGCGTCCTTGGCCAATTGCATTCACGACCTATGAGGGCATACGCTGGAAATTATTATCGGTTGAAGTATTGGAAGAAACTACAGACAAAGCACCTGGTACGATCATCCGGAAAGACAAAAAAAATCTATGGATTGCTTGCGGTAAACAGACCGTCTTAGCCATCAATGAATTACAGCCAGCTGGTAAAGGAAAACAGGCCGTACATGATTTCCTTAACGGAAGCGGTCAGCAAGTTCAGATTGGTCAGCAGGTGAAATAATGAAAAAAATCCCTAAAAAAATGAAAAAATCAGTACGATATATGGCATTACTGACATTAGAGCGAGTGAACAAGGGTGGCGCCTACTCGAATCTTTTGTTGAATGAGATGATCAAACAAAGCGAGCTAAATCAAAAAGATGTGGGTTTATTTACAGAATTGATCTACGGTACGATTAGCCATCAGCGACTATTGGAATTTTACGTTGCACCATTGATCGCTAAAGCAAAAAAAGTGGATGACTGGGTCAAGACGCTTCTTTATCTTTCTGTATACCAATTAGAATTTTTAGATAAAGTCCCTGCACATGCTATTTTAAACGAGGCGGTCGAAATCGCAAAAGTAAAAGGAAATCCTGGGACAGGGAAATTTGTAAATGGTGTCTTGAGGAATTATCAGCGTCAAGGAGCACCAGATCTGCAAGGCATTGCTGATCCTATCGAAAGACTTTCTGTCAAAATCAGCCTGCCTCTATGGATGACGAAACGACTGGTGGATCAAATCGGATACGAAGAAACTGAAAAGCTCGGTTTATCGCTATATCAGCCTAGCCATGCTAGTGCCCGAGTAGATACACGCCGACTTTCCAGAGATCAGGCCATCACTGTTTTGCAAGAAGAAGAGATCACAGCTGAAAAAAGCCAAGTCAGTCCATACGGTATAGTAGCGAAAAAAGGGCATTTAGCTTCTAGCTCATTGTTCCACGATGGCGTCATGACGATCCAAGATGAAAGTTCGATGCTTGTAGCGCCGTCTATGCAAATCGAGCCTGAACATCATGTCTTAGATGCCTGTGCAGCACCCGGAGGTAAGACGACGCATATTGCTTCTTTTTTAGATCCGTCATGCGGTGGAGAAGTGGTCGCTTTAGATGTACACGAACACAAAGTCAAACTCATTGAAGATAATGCAGCACGTCTAGGTGTCTCTTCTGCTGTCTACGCTCAAAAGATGGATGCTAGAGAAGTCAGTAAACAGTTCGAAGCAGAGCAGTTTGATCGGATTTTAGTAGACGCGCCTTGTTCAGGTCTTGGGCTGCTTCGGCGAAAACCAGATATTCGTTATAAAAAACAGCCGGATGAATTAGCGAATTTACCAAAAATCCAATTGGAAATTTTAGAAAGCTGCGCACCAGCTTTAAAGTCTTCCGGTATTCTGACTTATAGCACTTGTACGATCTTAAAAGAAGAAAACCAAGACGTTGTTTCTGCTTTCTTGGAAAGACACCCTGATTTTGAGAGGATTGATGTTTTGACCAATCCTATGCTACAATCATCAATCGAAGAGAAAATGTTGACTTTGTATCCGCATCAGTTTTACACAGATGGATTTTTCATTTGTTGTTTGCGCAAAAAGTAATGAGGTGAAAAAATGCAGATTGAATATCAATCAGATGTAGGAAGACGACGTAACACAAATCAAGACTATGCCAGTGTATTTACCAGCCGTTCAGGTCTCAAGCTTGCTGTATTAGCAGACGGGATGGGTGGTCATCGTGCCGGAGACATTGCCAGTCAGATGGCGGTAACGAATCTAGGCGAAGCTTGGGAAAAACAAGAAGCTGTTGACGATGAAAAAATCGCCCAATGGTTCATTCAATCGATTCAAGAAGAAAATATGCTGATTTATCAACGTGGACAAGAACAGCCGGAATATAACGGTATGGGAACAACAATCGTAGCGGCCGCTCTGTCAGATGACTGGTTCACGATTGCCAATGTTGGGGATAGCAGAGCTTATTTGATTCGTGAAGATAAAATCATGCAATTGACGGAGGATCATTCTTTAGTCAATGAACTAGTCAAATCAGGAGAAATCAGCGAAGAAATGGCAGTGAACCATCCAAGGAAAAATATTTTAACACGTTCTGTCGGCATGCCTGGAACAGTCGAAGTAGATGTTTCTACTCATCTTTGGCAACTAAAAGATCGACTGCTGTTATGTTCAGATGGCTTGACGAACATGCTGTCTGAAGAAGAAATAGGAACGATCATCAATCAAGAAGGCCCATTGTCTCATAAAGTAACTGAGCTGATTGATCGTGCCAATGAAGCAGGCGGAGCGGATAATATCACCGTTCTTCTTATCGAATATAAGGAGGACAGTGTATGATCGAGTTGGGAAAAAAATTAAATGGCCGTTATCAAATCACTGGAAATATCGGTAGCGGTGGTATGGCAAATGTATTTTTGGCGCACGATTTAATCTTGGATCGTGATGTAGCAGTTAAAGTCTTACGATTTGACTTTCAAAATGACCAGACTGCGATTCGACGATTTCAGAGAGAAGCTTTAGCAGCAACAGAACTCGTTCATCCAAACATTGTTAGTGTTTACGATGTTGGTGAAGAAGACAACATGCAGTATCTGGTGATGGAATACGTCAAAGGAATGGACTTGAAACGATATATCCAAACACATTATCCTGTTCCTTATGAAACAGCAGTAAATATTATGCAGCAGATCCTTTCTGCTATTTCTTTAGCTCATAACCATCAAATCATCCACCGAGATTTGAAACCCCAAAACGTACTGATCGATAATGAAGGTGTTGTAAAAATCACGGATTTCGGGATTGCTATCGCTTTATCTGAAACATCGATCACGCAGACGAATACGATGCTAGGATCTGTTCATTATCTGTCCCCTGAGCAGGCCAGAGGAAGTATGGCAACGAAGCAGTCAGATATTTATGCTTTAGGGATCATCCTTTATGAGATGTTGACGGGTAGCGTACCGTTTGATGGTGAATCTGCTGTAACAATTGCTTTAAAACATTTTCAAGATGATCTTCCATCTATAAAAGCACTTGATCCAAATGTGCCACAAGCACTGGAAAACGTGATTTTACGGGCAACGGCTAAAGAACCTGCAGACCGTTATAAGTCAGCCGAGGAAATGTCTGATGATCTTTCTACAGTATTATCACCAGCTCGTGCAAACGAAGAAAAATGGCAGCCTCATGCGATGGATAATGAAACAAAAGTTATCACACCCCTTACGGAAGATGCACCAATGCCTGATTCATTCAAATCTATGCCTCTGCCAAAAGACAAGCCAGAAAACGAAACCTTACCAGAGGAGGAAGAAGTTCTGCCTGATCCTAAAAAGAAAGGACAGAAAAAATGGTGGCTGATCCTATTAGCTATTCTTGCTGTTTTAGGAATCGGAACAGCTGTATTCTTTGCTTCTGGCGGGCGAGGAGAAGTTGTTGTTCCTGATGTTTCTGATCTTTCTGAAGCTTCTGCTAGAGAAACACTCGCAAAAGCGAAATTAGAAGTAGCAACAAAAACAGAAGAAATTGCAGATGACAAAATCGAAGAAGGTAATGTAGTGAAGACAGACCCGGCAGCGGGAACGACAGTCAAGCAAAAACGCGAAGTCACTCTGTATATTAGTAGCGGCACGAAAAAAATCAAATTAGATGATTACAGTGGTAAAAGTTATGAAGATGCCGAAGCAAGTTTGAAAGAATTAGGGTTTTCTGCTGACTTGATTCAAAAAGAAGAGGAATTCAGTTCAGAGGTAGAAAGCGGAATGATCATTTCGCAATCTCCATCAGAAGATACAGAAGTCGATCCTAAAACAGACACGATTACTTTCACAGTCAGCAAAGGACCAGAAACAGTGACTTTGAGTAGTCATGTAGGAGAAAACTACGAAACTGTTCGTAATTGGCTTGTTACACAAGGATTCAATATCAATAATATTAGTGCTACTTATGACTATAGCGACACTGTACCATCAGGTTCGATCATCAGTCAGGATCCAGCCTCGGGTGAAGTTGTAGCAGAAGAAACTTACATCAATTTTGTCGTAAGCCAAGGAACAGAGCCTAAATTGAATGATATCTCCGGCTATACAAAAAGCGAAGCACAAAGTTATTTAGCTAGTGTCGGTGCAGAATATATCGGGCATGAGACTTCCGAATATTCAAACACGGTGGATAAAGATAAAGTGATTCGTACAGTACCAGGGGCAGGAACGACAATTACCAAAGGAATGGTTGTGAACGTAATTTACTCTAAAGGACCAGATCCAGCGTCTTCTAGTTCTGAAAAAGACTCTTCAGACAGTTCTAGCAGCTCAAGTAGCTCCAGTAGCACAAGCAACTCTTCAAAAGAAGAATCTTCCAGCTCCACAAGTTCATCAGCTAGCACCTCAGAAAGTTCAAAATAAGTGCTGAATAAAATATATCAGAAGGGAATGCGACATTGATTTGTTGCATTCTCTTTTTTGTGTTTCTATCTCTTTTGATCAATTTTCAAGCCATATACTTTGAGAAGTTTGCATGGAATAACACCTACTTTCCTCTTCGTATGGTAAAATAAACAAAAACGGAGGTGGCACTTATCAAAGGACAAATCAGAAAAGCAATCAGCGGTTTTTACTATGTATACGCAAACGGAGAGACCTATCAAACAAGAGGAAGAGGAAATTTCCGGAATCGGAAAATCACGCCGCTTGTCGGAGATCAGGTGATCTTTGAGAGTGAAAATCAAACAGACGGCTATCTTCTGGAAATCTTGCCGAGAAAAAATCAATTAGTTCGCCCACCAGTCACAAATGTTGATCTTGGAATCATTGTCACAAGTATCGTAGAGCCTGCATTTTCTTATAATCTACTTGACCGCTTTCTAGTTACCTTGGAATACGAGTCGATCGAACCGATTATTTTTTTGACAAAGACCGACTTGTCAGACGACCCAGAAAAAATCGAAGAGATCAAGCAAACCTATACTAAAATAGGCTATCCGGTGATTGTACCCAATCATACGGGTGATACGACAGAACTGATCCGTTACTTCCCAGAACGGCTATCGGTCTTTATGGGTCAGTCTGGAGCAGGAAAATCGACGCTACTGAATCAAATATCACCGGAACTGAATTTAGCAACAGGAGAGATTTCTGATGCACTTGGAAGAGGACGGCATACAACACGTCATGTGGAACTGATTCCTATCTATGGCGGGTTAGTAGCAGATACACCAGGATTTAGCTCGATTGACTTTTTGACAATTGAAGCAGGAGAACTGCCGAGACAATTTCCTGAATTTGTAGAAGCTTCTGTCCATTGCAAATTTAGAGAGTGCATGCATGCTAAAGAACCTGGCTGCGAAGTAAAACATAGAGTAGAAACAGGTGGTATCGCACAGACACGTTACGACAATTATTTGCAATTCTTACAAGAAATCGAAAAAAGAAAACCAATGTATGCAAAAAAAGAAGGTAAACGAAAATAGGAGGAAACAAGAATGAAAATAGCACCATCCATTTTGAGTGCAGATTTTGCCAATTTACAAAGAGACATTGAGTTAGTGGAAAAAGGAGGCGCAGATTACATCCACGTAGATGTAATGGATGGCCAATTTGTCCCAAATATCACATTAGGGCCAAATATTGTTCAGGCAATCCGTCCTGTTACTAAATTACCGTTAGACGTCCATCTGATGATCGTTGATCCAGAAAACTACATTCCAGCATTTGCAAAAGCTGGAGCAGATATCATTACTGTCCACGTCGAAGCAACTCCTCATATTCATCGGGCACTTCAAATGACAAAAAGCTTAGGAGTTAAAGCTGGAGTAGTTATCAATCCAGGAACACCAGTCTCCATGATCAAACATGTTTTGCCTTTGGCTGATCAAGTACTAGTCATGACTGTCAATCCTGGGTTCGGCGGACAAAGCTTTATTGAAGAAACAGTAGAAAAAATTACGGAACTCGCTGATCTACGTAGAGAGAACAATTGGACTTATGCAATCGAAGTAGATGGCGGAATCGTTCCAGACACAGCAAAAATCTGTAAAGATGCAGGGGCGGATGTCTTCGTTGCAGGATCATATATCTATGGAGCCGAAAATCCAGTCGGACAAATCGAACGATTAAAAGAGGCATTAGACTAAATGAAAATTTTATTAGCTGCTGGAGGTAATCCGCAAAACTGGCCGCAGTCTCTGCTGTCCAAATACGATGCCTATGTCGGGATAGACCGTGGTGCGCTGTACCTGCTTCAAGCAGGCTACCCAGTAGATCTGGCAGTGGGTGATTTTGATTCATTGTCGAACGAAGAGCAGAAGGAAGTATTTGCAAAAGCCAAAGAGTATACCCGTTCCCCTGCAGAAAAAGACGATACAGATACACAGTTAGGTATCTTAAAAACATTTGAACGTTACCCGCAAGCGGAAGTCACTTTGATTGGAGCTACGGGCGGAAGATTGGATCATCTTTTAGCCAATCTCTGGTTAGGTATGGAACCTCGCTTCAAACCCTTTGCCCATCAGCTTATTATCAGAGATTGTCAAAATTATTTGTCTTATTATTTGCCTGGAGAGCATATAGTAAGACAGATACCAGATATGAAGTATTTAGCTTATTGCTGCTTGACTCCCGTCTCGAATCTTACATTAAAAGGCAGCAAGTATGTATTGGAAAATAAAGAAGTAGAATATCCGACATCTTATGCAAGTAACGAATTTCTTTCAGATACCGCAGAATTTTCTTTTTCAGATGGTATGATTGCAGTTATTCAAAGCAAAGATTGATCCATAAACAAATAAAAAAATTTGTCTTTCAGGCTAAAAATGACAGAATCTATTATTTGCTAAAAAAAAGCTTAAGAGGAGCAACTTACCTTTTGTTTCACGGCATTTAGTGATAAAATTGAACACAAGAGTCTAATTAATTCGAGGTGTCTTTGTGAAGAAGTTCAATCCTAATAAAAATATTATTATTACCTTGGTTATTGTTATCATCGTGGTGACGATACTAAGTGTGACCGCTGCGCAGCGAGCGAATGAAGGAAAGCCCAATTTCTTCCAATCCATCGTTAATGACAGTGTTGCAATGGTTGATAAAACAATCTCTGCCCCAGTACGGTGGGTACGAAATGGAGTAGATTCTGTCCATAATCTTTTTTCAACTTATGCCGAAAATGAGCGGCTAAAAGAAAAAATCGATAGCTATGATGACGTTTCACAGCAAAACAAGAATTACGAGAGAGAAATCGAATCGTTGAAAAAAGAACTTGAGTTGAATCAGACGCTGACTAGTTACGAAAAAGTAACGGCAAATGTCATTACTCGTTCGCCTGACAGTTGGCAGGACATGCTGATCGTAGACAAGGGTTCTAAAGACGGTATCGAAGCAAATATGGCAGTCATGTCGCAAAAAGGATTGATTGGCCGAGTGATCGAGGTCAATACGGCTTCGTCTAAAATCGAATTACTGTCATCCTCTAATGAAAGCTCCAATCATTTTCCAGTACGGGTATCTTCGGCTAATGGCGAAGCGTTTGGTTTGCTTAAAAACTATGATGAAAAGCTCCATGCCTTAGTGGTGACCCAATTAACTGGTGATACGGATATCAAAGAAGGGGATGTTGTCCAGACATCCGGTCTTGGAGGGAATTCTCCAGCTAACTTGCCGATCGGTACGGTTATTAAAACGAAACCAGATAGTTATGGGCTGGATCGGGAAGTTTATGTGAAACCATATGCAGAAATGTATGACGTGTCAGTTGTGACGATTGTCCAACGGCTAGCGGAGGATTAGTCCATGTTGAAGAAAGAAACAATGAAGTACTATCTGCCAATCGTTTTGTTCTTTTTGATGTTGATAGATGGTCATTTAACAAGAATGCTAGGGGAGTGGTCGAAAGGCACCTATATGTCAAATGCCCACTTTCTGATATTGGCATTATTATGTTGCAGTATGGCGTTTGAAAAACGTTATTTACTGATTACCACGATTGTTCTCGGGGCTATCTATGACGCTTACTATATTGGCGTTATCGGTATCTATGCAGTAGCTCTCCCTTTAATTGTATGGTTGATGTATGTAATGAAAGACGTTATCCATGTCAACATCTTTACTGAATTTTTCAGTATGATCATCTTTGTCACGGGTTATGAATTGTTTACGATGGTGGTCCAGTTGATTTTTAAATTAGCAGTAGTAAATAACACGTATTTTATTACAAGGTTTTTAGGACCTACACTGCTGTTGAACATGATTATATTTGTATTATTCATTTTTCCATTTAAGAAATTATTCAGTGATGAATAATTTCTTTTTTTATTTTTAGGTCGAAAGCGAAAAAGAATCGTTGTTATCTTAAGAAATGCTAGACTTAACGCGGCTTTTTCATGATCATTTTCTGAAACGAACAGTTTTGTCATTTTAAAAAGTTGTTTTGAAACATTTTTGTAACATAACTATTATATCGTTGACATACTGCTATGGTACAATTTTTATATCGTTAAGAAAGACTTAAATATATTTAGATATTTATTAAATTAAGCCAGTCGGAGGAATGAAGAGTGAAAAAGAGTTTAATATCAGCAGTAATGGTATGTTCAATGACCTTAACTGCCGTAGCATCACCGATCGCTGCCGCGGCGGACGATTTTGATTCTCAGATACAACAGCAAGATCAAAAGATTGCAGACTTGAAAAATCAACAAGCAGATGCACAATCACAAATCGATGCCTTAGAAAGCCAAGTTTCTGAAATCAACACACAAGCACAAGACCTATTAGCAAAACAAGATACATTGCGTCAAGAATCTGCACAATTAGTAAAAGACATTGCAGATTTACAAGAACGTATTGAAAAACGTGAAGATACAATCCAAAAACAAGCACGCGAAGCACAAGTAAGCAACACAAGCTCAAACTACATCGATGCTGTATTGAATGCTGAATCATTAGCAGATGCTATTGGACGCGTTCAAGCAATGACAACGATGGTAAAAGCAAACAACGACTTGATGGAACAACAAAAACAAGATAAAAAAGCTGTAGAAGACAAAAAAGCTGAAAACGATGCTAAACTAAAAGAATTAGCTGAAAACCAAGCTGCTTTGGAATCTCAAAAAGGCGATCTTTTATCTAAACAAGCTGATTTGAACGTACTGAAAACTTCATTAGCTGCTGAACAAGCAACTGCTGAAGACAAGAAAGCTGACTTGAACCGTCAAAAAGCAGAAGCTGAAGCAGAGCAAGCTCGTATTCGTGAACAACAACGTCTAGCAGAACAAGCTCGTCAACAAGCTGCACAAGAAAAAGCTGAAAAAGAAGCACGCGAACAAGCAGAGGCTGAAGCACAAGCTACTCAAGCTTCATCTACTGCACAAAGCTCAGCAACAGAAGAATCATCAGCTACACAATCTTCAATGACTGAAGAATCATCATCAGCTACACAATCTTCAGCAACAGAAGAATCAACAACACCTGAATCTTCAACAGAAGAATCAACAGCGCCTGAATCTTCAGCAACAGAAGAATCAACAACAGCGCCTGAATCTTCAGCAACAGAAGAATCAACAACAGTGCCTGAATCTTCAACAACAGAAGAATCAACAACTGTACCTGAATCTTCAACAGAAGAATCAACAACACCTGCGCCTACAACACCATCAACAGATCAAAGTGTTGATACAGGAAACGGCACAGGAAGTAGTACTCCGGCTCCAACGCCAACACCAACACCTGAACAACCAAAACCTGTAACACCTGCTCCAGCTCCTTCTGGAAGTGTGAATGGTGCAGCAATCGTAGCAGAAGCTTACAAATATATTGGTACTCCATATGTTTGGGGCGGTAAAGATCCAAGTGGCTTTGACTGCTCAGGGTTCACACGCTATGTTTACATGCAAGTAACTGGTCGTGACATCGGTGGTTGGACAGTTCCTCAAGAATCAGCTGGAACAAAAATTTCAGTTTCTCAAGCAAAAGCTGGAGACTTGTTATTCTGGGGGTCACAAGGCGGAACTTACCACGTAGCGATTGCTTTAGGCGGAGGACAATATATCCATGCTCCTCAACCAGGCGAAAGCGTAAAAGTTGGTTCAGTTCAATGGTTTGCCCCTGACTTTGCTGTCAGCATGTAAGAATGATTAATCAAAAAGAGTTAGCCCATTCTGGACTAACTCTTTTTTTATTGTGATAAAATAGAAATCAGATAAATTCTTCTGTCAATTCCATGAACGTTTGGATATCTTCAGTCACCATGTCGATACCTGCTTGCCAAAAATCTGGTTGGGTAAGATCGACATTCAAATGTTTCTTCGCAAGATCTTCCGTCGTCATTGAGGCAGTATCGCGTAGTAAATGGATATATTCTTCTTCAAAATTTGCTCCCTTTTGGTTGGCGTAAGCATAGATGCCCAAACTAAAGAGGTAGCCAAATGTGTATGGGAAGTTATAAAACGGTACGTCATCAATAAAGAAATGCAATTTTGCAGCCCAGAAATATGGATGGTAAGTAGCTAAAGCTCCTTGATAGCCTTCTTTTTGCGCCTCAACCATCATCTCTGTGATCTTATCTTCTGAGACTAATCCTTCTTGCCGTGCTTCATAGAATCGATTTTCAAAAATGAATCGGGAATGGATATTCATGAACATAGCTAAAGCATTTTGCAGTTTTGTATCTAGCAAATTGATTTTTTCTTCTTTTGTTTTTGCGACTTTTAATGTAGCATCGGCTACGATCAGTTCTGCGAATGTACTTGCTGTTTCTGCGACATTCATGGCATATTCGCGATTTAAAGAAGGTAAATCCCACATCGTGCTGCTATGGAAAGCATGTCCTAGTTCATGAGCAAGTGTCGCAACCTCATTAACAGAATTACTGTAGGTCATAAAGATCCTTGATTCTTTTGTTTCTGGTAACTCAGTACAATAACCACCAGGACGTTTCCCAGGACGATCTTCTGCTTCGATCCAGCTCTTTTCAAAAGCAGATTGGGCAAATTTAGCCATTTTTGGACTGAATTTGTTAAAGTTTTCGATAATAAATGCTGCTGCTTCGTCAAAACTAAAGGTTTTTTCTTTCAAATCGCCTAAAATAATAGGTGCATCTTGATCTTGCCATTCCATTTTTTCTTTACCGAAAAGATTAGCTTTTCTAGTCAAGTAATCAACAAGGGGTTGTTTGTTTTTCTGGATTGTATCCCACATGACAGACAATGTTTCTTTCTTCAACCGATTGTACTCTAATGGTTTTTGTAGAAAATCTGTGACACCATGAAGTTCATAGTCAGAAAGTCTAAAACCATCTAAATGATTCAAAGTATCCGTGAAGAGGGGTGCCTTTTCTTTCCAGGCTTCTTCCCATGCTGCGAAAAGTGTTTCTCTGACTTTTGGATCTGGATCGCCCATCATCTTATTGAAGGCTTGTCCAGCAGATAATTCGACTACTTGTCCATCTTGTTCGAAGGGAATCGAAATGCTGGCTACAATCGTATCATAATGACTGCTCCAAGCATTTAGACCATCTAAAGAAAGCGTATTTATAATGTTTTCTTCAGCTTCTGATAATAATTGTGAGCCATCACGACGAATCTCGTTTAAACGAAAAGCAATTGTTTCAAACGAAGATTGAGAAAGCATCTGATTCCAATCATTGTCAGATATTTCTGCAAATTTCTTTGACAATACAGTTTCGGCTGATTGCAGACGAGGCAGCATTGCGTAAAGCTTGCCCGATAAGACCTTTGCATCTGAATCATTGACATTGGCAGAAAGCAATGCAGTAATATAGCTGCTGCATTGGGTAAAGCCATTCGTAATCGTTTCTTGCAATTGAAGAATAGCGTTTAACTGCTCTGCATTGTCAGAACTAGGTGACCATTTTGTTACGCGGTGATAATACTCGTTCATTTGGTCTTCCAATTGCTTCATCCGTTGGTTCAAAGCATCAGAATGACTGCCTCCGGAAAAAATAGAATCTAGATTCCAATTTAATGAATAACTCATGAAAAAACTCCCTTCATATTGTAATACAAAATTAAGTATAGCACTTTTTTGTGGAAGAAGTCTCTATGAAAATGATTGTTGTTTCTTCAAAAAAAGTCTAAGATAAAATACAGAGGTGACTTATGAATTCTTCAAAAAAACAAATGAAAAACGGAAATATTTATTTAGTAATCGCACTGATAGTCGTTATAATCTTATTTTACAGTTCTTCTCAAACTTACGGACAGCAATCACAAGTTTCGCGATTAGAAAGCTGGCTGCCTAATCAGCCATTTAAAGACACATTAGCGGGTATACGTTTTAATTATGGTGGAAGTATGGTGAGTATCGACCATCTGGGCTACGCCAAATTTTTAGAGTTCTTTTTAAGGAAGGGCGCACATTTCGGTACCTATTTTATTTTGGGAAGCAGCTTGTTTTTAGGTGTTTTCCCCAAGCTAAAAATTTGGTGGCTGACAGCGATCCTTGCTTGGCTTTCAGCAACAGGGTACGCAGGTTTGGACGAATTCCATCAGATGATGACCGGTGGACGAACACCTATGTTCCAAGATGTCATGTTGGATTCGATCGGTGCTCTGACTGCTGTGATATTATGTGTGCTTTTTGCGGCATTCAAGAAGCGTTTATAGATTGGCTGTGGCTTTGTTTTTTTGTGAAATAGTACTAGAATAGAAGTGTATTCTCAAAAGAACAAGGGAGGAAAAATCATGTCAGGACATAGTAAATGGCATAATATCCAAGGAAGAAAAAATGCCCAAGATGCAAAACGAGGGAAAGTCTTTCAGAAACTTTCTCGTGAAATTTATATGGCAGCTAAAGCAGGCGGTCCTGATCCATCTATGAATCCAGCTTTGCGGCTTGTTGTGGACAAAGCAAAAGCTGCAAATATGCCTAACGACAATGTGGAACGGGCGATTAAAAAGGCTACGAGTGCCGTAGATGAAACGAATTACGATGAAATCACGTATGAAGGATATGGTCCGGGTGGAGTAGGAATCTTAGTCCATGCATTGACAGATAACCGTAATCGGACAGCGACAAATGTCCGAGTAGCTTTTACTCGAAACGGTGGATCACTGGGAGAAACGGGTTCAGTCAGTTACTTGTTTGACCGCAAAGGATATATCGCTATTGAACGCGATGGGTTGACTGTTGATGAAGAGACGATGTTTGAGGATGTATTAGAGGCGGGGGCAGAAGATCTGCAAACTTCTCCTGAAGTATTCGAGATTTATACTGCACCAGAAGATTTTGCTGCTGTACGAGATGAGTTGGAAAAAGAGTTCACTTTGGCACAAGCAGAATTGACGATGATTCCACAAACGACGATTGATTTAAATGAGGAACAAAAAGAGCAATTGGAACGTCTAGTAGATAAGCTAGAAGACGATGATGATGTTTCAGAAGTCTTTACTGCTGCTGAAATGTAAGTAGCACATGGTTAGATAATAAAAAGAAAGCACCTGTACCAATCGTACGGGTGCTTTCTTTTTATATATTATTTTTGTTAGAAGACCAATACAGGCGTTCCTTTTTCGACCATCCCGAATAATTCCTTCATTACACTTGGTGGGGTGTTGATGCAGCCGTGTGAACCGCGGGTTTTCCATAAGTCTCCACCGTATTCAGGTTGCCAGTCTGAATCGTGGATACCAACACCTGTCCAGTCAATCGGCATCCAGTAGTTTACCGGACTCTCGTAAGGTGTTCCATCGTCATTTGTTCCTTTTAAAGTTGCATCTTCTTCTTTATTCCAAACATAGAAGACTCCAGCAGGTGTAGGTGTAGTTGGCTTTCCGGAAACGATATCTGTTTCAAGGGCCACTTTTCCGTCTTTGTAATACCACATATGCTGGTTCTCCAGATCAACTTCGATATACGTATCTTCGATCAATGGATGATCAGCGGTTGTGCCACCTTGCACAATGGGTGAACGAGTAAAATCTTGGCCTGCCAGAATCGCTTTTTTCAATGCTTCTGTCTCGCTGTCTGTTTGGATCGTCCAACTGTAAGTGCCAACTGGGACCGTAACTTCTCCTCTTTTTGTACTTTTAAATTTTGTGTCATTCGTACTTGTGTTATACTTTGTGCCTAAATCTGTTACATATTGACGTACTTGTTCTGTATCTAAATCGACTTTTCCATCATTGTAGGTCAGCCAACTCATAATATCACTTGATGGGATCTGGAAAGTCTCACCGTTTATACTGTAAGTAGCTTTTACATTTGCGATAGCATTCATGGATGCGAGTTGTTCTTTCAGTGAGCTGTCTTCAGATGTTACTTTTGGTTTTTCTTTGAATTCAGTCAATTCAATTGTATCTTTACCAGAGTTTACCGCACTTTTTAATTGTTTGACCGCAGCATCGACGTCGATCGTATTTCCATTGACTTCAGGCTTGATAACGAAAGAGTCACCTGCTTTTTCGATCGTTGCATCAGTAGTAGGTGTCCGGTCTTTGTTCAAATCAGTCAGCTTAGTTGTCAATGTCTGAACGGTAGTGTCTAGTTTTTGGTGGTTTTGACTGACAGGATCTATTTCTTGTTTTTCTGCCGCTGAGACATAAGTCATTCCCCAAGTCCATCCGTTTTGTTCATTTAGGATCGGAGAAAGCTCCGAAGTGAAATCATCTTTGTAGCCGAGCTCGGATTTTGGTACTTCCTGCCAGACTTTTCCATCTTCTTTAATAGCCAGTTTTTTATCAGAATAAGCTTCTTTTAATTTTTCATTTGCTTTTTCGACTGTTAGATTGCTGACATTTATTCCATTTATTTCTGTATTCGGCAAAAAATGCTTTGTGTAGTATGTACTGCGATAGGTATAAAAGCTGATCAGCACTAAGAGAACACCAAGAGCTGAAAGCAAAGCAACATGTTTCGATTTTTTTCGATGCGAAGATCTTGTCATATCGACAACTCCTTAAGTAAAAGTTTAGGGTGGAACGGTCTCATGATAGCATAATTTAGAGGAAAAGACGAAGGTTATCTCTACTTTATGAAAAAATTTAGAAACCATAAGGGTGATAAAATAAAAAAACGGAAAACACCGAATAGATGTTTTCCGTCATGTTCAAAGATTATTCAGCGTCTAGTTTAGCAAAAGCTTCATCTAGAATTTCTTTTAATTGCTTAGCAGAAGCAGCCATACGGTCTTGCTCGCTGTCACTTAAAGGAATTTCGATTACTTTTTGGATACCTTGACGGTTGATAACAGCAGGTGCACCAATGTAGATGTCGTTCAATCCATATTCGCCATTCATGAATACTGATAAAGGAAGAACAGCATTTTCATCATCTAAGATGGCACGAGTGATACGTGCTAATGCTACTGCGATACCATAGAAAGTAGCGCCTTTTTTCTCGATAATTGTGTAAGCAGCGTCACGTACGCCAAAGAATAGGTTAACCATAGCTTCTTCATCGATTTCTGGGTTGTTTTTTACCCATTCATAGATTTGCAAGCCGGCAACATTTGCATGTGACCAAACTGGGAATTCTGAATCTCCGTGTTCACCTAAGATGTAAGCATGGACGTTACGTGCATCAACGTCAACTAATTCCGCAAGTGCTTGACGGAAACGAGCTGAGTCAAGAGAGGTACCTGAACCGATTACGCGTTCTTTAGGGAAACCTGAGAATTTCCAAGTTGAGTAAGTCAAAATATCTACTGGGTTAGCGGCAACTAAAAAGATACCGTTAAATCCTGATTCAACGATTTGTGTGACAACATCGCGGTTGATTTTTAGGTTTTTGTTTACTAAGTCTAAACGAGTTTCACCTGGTTTTTGTGGTGCACCAGCTGTAATAACAACTAAGTCAGCATCATGTGCGTCTGCGTAAGTAGCAGAATAGATTTTTTTAGGTGAAGTAAATGCCAAAGCGTGAGACAAGTCAATTGCGTCTCCTTCAGTTTTAGCAGTATTGATATCCACGATACCTACTTCTTGAGCGATATTTTGAGTAACTAGAGCAAAGGCATAGCTAGAACCTACGGCGCCGTCTCCAACAAGAATAACTTTTTGATGATCTTTTTTTCTGCAGCTGCAGTCATTTAGTATCAATCCTTCCATTGATTTGTTTTTTCCCATGCTTATGCTAACATTTCTCAAGCCCCATGTCACGCTATTTGGCTATAAAATATAACAGATAACAAGGTTGTATTATATGTAAAAGCTTACATGTGCGTTATTTCACTATTTTTATATATCAATTATTTCATTAAACTTTGAAGAAATTTTTAATTTCTTTATCATTTATTAACGATTCTCTTTTAGCCGAAACGCCTTGTTTTGTGTTATACTATGCATTGGCAAGTATAAAAAAGAAAAAAGCTCGATGGACTGGACCGCTAATTAGCAGTCCAGCCTTTTGTGCTGCTTTTTAGAATTAGGTGGAAAACAAAAATGAAAATGATCGTCGGGTTAGGAAACCCAGGTACCAAATACCAATATACAAAACACAATATCGGCTTTATGGTCGTGGATAAAATTGCACGCGAGCATCAAGCTACTTTCAAAAAAAATCCGTTCGAAGCAGAAGTTGCCGAATTTTTTCATAATGGAGAAAAGATCCTTTTAGTCAAACCACAAACATTCATGAATGAATCTGGTCGTGCAGTCGGCCCACTAATGACTTATTTTGGGATTTATCCAGAGGAATTAGTCGTAATCTACGATGATTTGGATCTGGCAGTGGGAAAAATCCGGCTCCGTCAAAAGGGAAGTGCCGGCGGGCATAACGGTATCAAAAGTATTATTTCCCATTTGAATACGAATGTCTTTGATCGAATCAAGGTGGGAATCGGCAGGCCAGAAGGGAAAAAAACAGTAGTCCAGCATGTGCTTAGTCCTTTCAGCAAAGAAAATCAGCCTTTGATAGAAGAAAGCATGTGTCAATCTGTTAAAGCAGTCGAATATCTCATAGAAGGGCATTCGTTCGTGGATGCGATGAATCGATTCAATTGAGGAAGGAGGAAAAGGAATGGATATTATTCAATTAGTCGGAAAAGATCCGCAAGTAAAAGAATGGGTCAGCAATTTAGAAGAAAAAATGCCTAGACAACTAATCACAGGATTAGCGGGCTCAGCGAAAACACTTCTATTTGCTCGAGCGTTTAAGAAAACAAATAAAAACATGATTATTCTGATGCCAAATTTGTATTATGCGAATCAGTTAGCAGAAGATCTGCAACATGTGATTCCGCAAGATCAGATCCATTTATTTCCAGTGGATGAAGTGCTTTCTGCTGAAATGGCCTTTTCTTCTCCAGAAGCGCGAGGCGAGAGAGTCGCAACGCTTAACGCACTTCAAGAAAAAAAAGCAGGTATCTATTTGTTGCCAGTCGCATCTTTGCACAAGCGACTGCCGAATAAGAAAACTTGGCTACAGGCGCAATTGAATTGGCATATTGGTGATGAGATAGACGTGGAAAATCTTCCTCGCCAATTGACTTTGATGGGCTATGTACGAGAAGAGATGGTCGCAAAACCGGGAGAATTCAGTATTCGAGGAAGCATTATCGATATTTACCCGTTAACGACAACCTATCCTGTTCGTGTAGAACTATTTGATGTAGAGATAGATTCTATGCGGTATTTTGAAGCAGAAACACAACGCTCAATCGAAAAAACGGAAGAAATCTGGGTTTCCCCAACGAGTGAACAAGTCTACGGACCAGAGGATCTAGAACATGGAATAGAGCAAATGCAAAAAATGCTAGAAAAACGGCTTGCTGCGACCACAGAAGAAGCAGACCGCGAGTTTTTGCAAGATTACTTCGGTCAGCTGACTTCAAGCTGGCAAGCAGGTGTCCCGACAGAAGAAGCAAAATTCTACTCAGATCTTCTTTACCAAGAATCTGTGACGATCTTGGATTATTTCCCTTCAAATAGTTTACTAGTCGTTGATGATTATCAGCGAATCATGGAAACAAATCGGGAAATCGAAAGGGAAGCGGCAGAATGGCAGACTCAAAAAATCAGCGAATTGCGGGTGTTTTCTGAGCAGACATTTTCAGCAGATATACAAAAAATCGTGCAGAAGGAAAAGTTCACCACAACCTTTTTCTCGCTCTTTCAAAAAGGAATGGGAAATCTTCGCTTCCAAGCAATCCATAATTTTCAATATCGGACGATGCAACAGTTCTTCGGACAAATGCCATTGCTGAAAACAGAAATGGACCGTTGGCGCAAGCAAAAGCAAACTGTTGTGATTTTTATTCCGACAAAGGACAGGATACGCAAAGCAGAACAAATGCTTCGAGATGAAGACATATTAGTAGTAGAAACAGAAAAAAATGCATTGATCAGAGGACAAGTGCAATTAGTTGAAGGAGCTTTGCAAGCTGGTTTTGAACTTCCTCAAGAAAAAATAGTAGCTATCACAGAAAAAGAAATTTTTCAAAAAACAACAAAAAAACAAACGAGACGTCAAACAGTAACAAACGCAGAGCGATTGAAAAGCTATAATGAATTAAAAGCAGGAGATTACGTTGTCCATGCCAATCATGGTATCGGGAAATACATCGGGATGGAAACGCTAGAAGTAGATGGCGTTCACCAAGACTATATGACTATTTTGTACCAAAACGACGATAAACTGTTTATTCCTGTTACTCAACTGAACCTGATCCAAAAATATGTCGCCTCTGAAGCCAAAGCGCCTCGCATCAATAAGCTAGGCGGAAGTGAATGGGCGAAAACCAAGCGAAAAGTCTCTTCAAAAATCGAGGATATCGCTGACGATCTAATCAAATTATATGCCGCAAGAGAGTCAGAAAAAGGATATGCTTTTGGACCTGATGACGCCTACCAAAAAGAATTCGAAAATGCCTTCCCCTACTCTGAAACTGATGACCAGTTGAGAAGTGCAGCGGAGATCAAACGGGATATGGAAAAAGAAAAACCAATGGATCGACTACTCGTAGGTGATGTTGGTTATGGGAAAACAGAAGTAGCGCTTCGAGCGGCCTTTAAAGCGATAAAGGAAAGCAAACAAGTAGCCTTTTTAGTTCCAACAACGATCTTGGCACAGCAGCACTATGAAACGATGCTGGAAAGATTTGAAGGCTTCCCCGTAAATATCGGGCTATTAAGTCGTTTCAGAACAAGAAAGCAACAAAAAGAAACCATCGAACAACTGCGTACAGGTCAAGTTGATATTGTTGTAGGGACCCACCGAATTTTGTCAAAAGATATTGAATTTAGCGATTTGGGTCTACTGATCATTGACGAAGAACAACGTTTTGGTGTAAAACATAAGGAACGATTGAAACAGTTACGTGCACAAGTGGATGTTTTGACTCTGACTGCAACACCGATTCCGAGAACTTTGCATATGTCGATGTTAGGCGTGCGGGATCTTTCAGTAATCGAAACACCGCCTGCGAATCGTTATCCGATCCAAACATATGTTATGGAAAAAAATCCTGGGGCTATTCGCGAAGCAATCCATCGAGAAATGGGACGAGGTGGACAAGTATTCTATTTATATAATCGGGTAGAAACGATCGAACAAAAAGTAGAAGAAATCCAAGAACTCGTTCCGGAAGCACGGATCGGTTATGCTCATGGGCAAATGACAGAGGCGCAATTAGAAAATACGCTTTTTGAATTTATTGAAGGTCAGTATGATGTTCTTGTCACTACAACCATCATTGAAACAGGAGTAGATATCCCGAACGCAAATACGTTGTTCGTTGAGAACGCTGATTATATGGGATTATCCACGTTATACCAATTGCGAGGGCGGGTAGGAAGAAGCAGCCGTGTCGCATATGCTTACTTTATGTATGAGCAGCAGAAGATCCTTAACGAAGTCAGTGAAAAACGTCTTCAGGCAATCAAAGATTTTACAGAACTGGGATCTGGATTCAAGATTGCGATGCGGGATCTTTCCATTCGCGGTGCAGGTAATCTCTTAGGTGCTCAGCAGCATGGATTTATTGATGCAGTCGGTTTCGATATGTATTCTCAAATGCTAAGCGAAGCTGTTTCTCGTAAACAAGGAAAGAATAGTCAAGTGGAGAAGACCACTGTTGAGATCGACCTCGGTGTCGATGCGTATCTACCTGAAACATACGTGGCAGATCAACGGCAGAAAATCGAGATCTATAAACGAATTCGTGAACTTGATTCGCAAGAAATGCTAGATGAACTAGAAGATGATCTGCTCGACCGTTTTGGAGAATATCCAGAAGAAGTAGCACATCTCTTGACAATTGGGCAGATCAAAATGGATGGCGATCGAGCGCTCCTAGAAACGATAAGGAAACAGGAGGCGCATATAGTCTTTACTCTAAGTAAAGTTGGAACAAAACGCTATAGTGTGGAACAGTTATTCGAAGCACTGACAGCGACAAAACTAAAAGCCAGTCTAGGCGTTGAAAAAGAACAGATGGTGATACGCTTGACGATCCCCAACCAAATGGAAGAAGCAGTATGGCTTCAGGAAATCCAAAAGTTTGTCAAAGCGTTGCGTGAGCAAAAATATCTGTCAGCGTAGGAAGGAGCAATGATTTGGATCATAAAGAAATGCGGCGCGTCATGCAAGGAGCATTTGTATTGACGATTGCTTCTTTCATAGCAAAAGTATTAAGTGCCCTTTACCGAATTCCCCTCCAAAACTTAGTCGGCGACGAAGGTTTTTATGTTTATCAGCAAGTTTATCCAATTTATGGGATAGCAATGACTTTAGCTTTATCCGGTCTTCCGCAGTTCATATCAAAGTACGTTGCAGAAAGAAAGAATCCTTTCGAGCGAAAGCAAGCTTTGCAAAATCTTTATCCCTTAGTATTTTGGACAGGTGTCTTTTTGTGGTTGTTTGTCTTTGCATTTAGCAGCTGGATTGCTTGGATGATGGGAGACATACAATTGAAACCGCTGATCCAAGTAGTTTCCTTTACCTTTTTGCTGATGCCTGGTCTATCTTTTTATCGAGGGAATTTCCAAGGAAGATTCTTGATGGAACCAACTGCTGTTTCTCAAGTAGTTGAGCAGTTCGTTCGTGTTTTTGTGATTGTCTGTAGTGCGTTTGCTTTTAGAAAGCTTGGATGGACGGTGTACCAAACAGGGACGGCAGCAATGAGTGGAGCTGTTTTTGGCGGTTTATGCGCATATGGGATCCTTCACTACTATGAACAAAAGATTCATGGAGGAGCGTTAAGCTTCCGACGGTTTCCATTGTTCAAACAGCCGTCAATGCCCTTGATCCGGCGTTTTCTGGTAGAAGGCGGACTGGTTTCGATTTATAGTGGATTGCTTATCTTTTTCCAGCTGATCGACTCTTTCTTTGTAAAAAATGCTTTGGAAGTTTACGGACTGTCAGAATACGGTGCGAAGATAGCAAAAGGGGTCTATGATCGAGGTCAGCCTTTAGTACAATTAGGTTTAGTGATTGCCACTGCATTAAGTGCGACATTCCTGCCTGCGTTGACTCGTCATTTGACCAACCGGATCTATCGTCAGTTTTTACAGACAGCCAAAATCTATCTTAGATTGACGACCGCTTTAGCATTAGCTGCGTCTTTGGGATTAGCCTTGCTGCTCCCTTATATCAATTATGCGTTGTTTAAAGATTATGCGGGAAATGCAGCGCTTGTATTGTTTGTTTTTTCCATTGCTTTCACTGCAGTCATCCAAGCTTATCAAAGTATTGCTCAAAGCAAGAACTCGTTTCGCCCTTCTTTAAAAGGCGCAGGATGGGGACTATTGGTAAAAGGATTGACTACTTCTTTTCTGACCGGTTTATTAGGAACAGCAGGTGCAAGCCTGTCTACCCTTTTAGGATTAGGTGTGACGCTTTGGTATTTTGTTCGAATTGAAACAAAAGAGCTAAATGCTTTTTGGAAAGAACGGCATTTTGGACGGAAGTTGATGATCAGCCTTCTTTGTATGGCAGTAGTACTGCTGCTGTATTATGGTGTATTGAATATAGTGTTTGGTCCTGTAACTCATCGTTCCACTGCTTTTTTTGTCAGCGTGATAGGAGTTGGGATCGGGGCTTCTGTGTTCATTTATACAGTGATCCGTCTTCGTCTGTTTACAGTACGAGAATGGCTAATGTTGCCTTTTGGTAAGAAAATCCTGCGATTAAATAAAAAAATTAAAAAGTGAGGAATAAGATATGCGATTAGATAAATTTTTAAAAATTTCCCGAATCATCAAAAGACGATCAGTAGCAAAAGAAGTAGCTGATAAAGGAAGAATTCAAATCAACGGTAAATTGGCGAAATCTTCCAGTGATGTCAAAGTAGGCGATATTTTGAAAGTCCAGTTCGGCAACAAAACGTTGGAAGTGAAAATCACGGAATTACATGAATCAACCAAAAAAGAAGATGCACAAAAAATGTACGAAATTATTTCTGAAAATCGCACAGAAACACTAAAGAAATAGATTAGACAAGCTTTCACGATATTGGTATAATGAAAAAGACAATCAAAAAGATTGGAGCGAATCCAAGTGACGAAAAAAAGCAATAAAATCGCTGCGCTAGATACGGAATATGCAAAGAAAAAGTATGCTGAATTTCAGCAACAACAACGTCAACTGATTTTTCGAAGACGCAGACTGGCTGCAATTTTTGTTGGTGCTTTGGTCATTTTCGCGATAATAGGTGTGCAGATTTTCCATGACATGCAAAGGATGCATCAATTGAACGAATTGAGAGTCGAAGCAAATACTGAAATGAAAGAAGTCAACGCAGACGTTGATCAGCTGCACCAAGATGTTTCATTGCTGAAAGATGATGAGTATGTAGCTAAACTTGCCAGAAGCAAATTCTTTTACTCAAAAGACGGTGAAAAAGTTTATCCTATATTAGAATCAAATACAGACAGCTCGACAAATGAAACAGATCAATCAACTAGTTCTACAACTGCAAAATAAGCAGGAATATAAAAAAGGGAAATAATTAGGAGGAACATTTTTTTTATGTCAATCGAGGTAGGAGCAAAACTGCAAGGAAAAGTATCAGGAATCACAAATTTTGGTGCGTTTATTGATCTAGGTGCTGGAAAAACGGGTCTAGTTCATATTAGCGAAGTGTCAAATGGCTATGTAAAAGACATCCATGATGTTTTAAGTGTAGGAGATGAAGTAACAGTCAAAGTTATTTCAGTAAATGATGATGGAAAAATCGGACTATCTATCCGGAAAGCGCAGGAACAACCTGCTGAATCTGGAGAAGAAAGCCGTCCTAAAAAATATCAACAAAAAGATCCCCGTGACAACAGAAATCGTCCAGCACAGAAAAAATCTTTTTCTCGCAGTCAACCTTCAGCTCAAAAAGAAGACTTCGATTCATTGATGAGTTCATTTTTGAAAGATAGCGATGACCGCTTATCTTCATTGAAGCGAAACACAGAAGGAAAGCGCGGTGGCCGTGGCGGACGCCGCAGCTAAAAAGCCGCAAATAAGGATAGTGCGACTATTTGGGTCATAGTATCAACAGAGGGCAGGTTAATTGTCGTTTTAGACGTTTTCCCGCTCTCTTTTTTTTAGGAAGAAAGGGTGTGGAAAGGATGAACGTTGAAAAAGGCGGGAAAAAAGCACCGCTATTACAGCAGTCATTTATTCGGCACGGGAATGAACAAGGATTCTGGCAACAAGGATCGAGAATTTTAGCAGCGGTATCAGGTGGTGTTGATTCGATGGTTTTGCTCCATTTACTTTTACAAGTGCAACGCCAAATCGGTTTTTCTTTAGGTATCGTCCACATCAATCACCAATTAAGAGAAGAATCAGCAGAAGAAGCTGCCTATCTTCGCTCATATTGTGAAGAGAAGAATCTCCCTTTATATGTAAGTATTTGGGAAGATCCAGCCAAATCCGCCATAGAAACAGAAGCTCGTAACTTTCGTTATCAAGAATTCACTCGCGTGATGGAAGAAGGACAATATGACACATTGATGACTGCTCATCACGGAGATGATCAAATCGAGACGGTGTTAATGAAAATCGTTCGTGGGGGACAGTTAAATACTTTTTCTGGAATCAAAGAAGTACAACCATTTGCTGCTGGCAGACTGGTTCGTCCGTTGCTGAGTTTTAGCAAAGAAGACCTATATACTTATGCAGCGGAATCGCAGCTTGTTTACTTTGAGGATCAGACAAACCAATTGTTAGATGTCCAGAGAAATCGGCTTCGTCATTTGGTAGTTCCTCAATTGAAACAAGAAAATACACAGGCGTTGAGACATTTCCAGCAATTTTCGCAACAGATCCAATGGGCAGACCAAGTCATTCAAAAATATATGGGACAGTTGATCGAAAAGGAAGTCGAACAGTGGGAGGAACAATTTCGATTTTCTGCAGAAATGATTGAAGAAATGACAGATGCTGAACGATACTATTTTTTTTACTCCTTTTTCGACAAAGCATTCTCAAAAACAGGGATTATTTTGAAAGAACAACAAATGGAGTCGATTTTAGACCAGTGGCAACAGAAAAAAAGCCAATGGCAACTCAGTATTGGCAATAATTGGATACTGAAAAGAGAGTATCATTTTGTTGTACTCGCTAAAAAAGAAAAACAAGCAACTAGCCAGACAGAAGACCAGCGCTTGTTGCTGATTCCAGAACAAGGAATATATTTGAATGAAACAGAATGGATTGGTCTGGTCAAACCTGAAAATGCAGGGGACATCAAAGCAACAGATTCATGGTCTCTATTTTCTCATGACATTTGGATTCCTGCTGATGTGCAACTGTATGTCGAAAAAAGAAAAGCAGGAGACCGCATTAAATTAACAGAGAATCTCACAAAAAAAGTATCTAGATATTTTATCGATCAGAAAGTACCTAATTCACAAAGGCAGCATGCTTGGATCATTACAGATGCCAAAAGAAATATATATAGCTTGATACCTTTTGCCTTTTCATATTTGAGTATTCGTGAAGAAACTGATAAAATACACTACATACTTCTTTACAAATATCAAAAAGAAGCAATTGGAAGGAGAACCTGATGTTGGAAAGGGATATTGAGAGAATTTTGATCTCACAAGAAGAGATACAAGTTCGTTGCAAAGAACTAGGCAAAGAGTTAACAGAAATTTACCAAAACACCAATCCCCTAGTAGTAGGTGTCTTAAAAGGAGCGGTACCATTCATGGCAGATATCGTTCGTTCTATCGATACGTATTTGGAATTGGATTTCATGGATGTTTCAAGCTACGGGAATGCAACAGTCTCGTCAGGGGAAGTAAAAATCGTCAAAGACTTAGATACGAATGTAGAAGGTCGCGATCTGTTGATCGTTGAAGATATCATTGACAGCGGAAGAACACTTGCTTATTTAGTGGATCTTTTCAAATACCGCAAAGCAAAATCAGTCAAAATTGTTACACTACTTGACAAACCTGAAGGAAGAGTAGTAAATATCGAAGCAGATTATGTTGGCTTCAACGTACCAAATGAATTTGTGGTCGGTTATGGCTTGGATTATGCAGAAGCATATCGTAACCTACCGTACATCGGTGTATTGAAACCTAGTGTTTATCAATCAAATTAATGCTGTATCTCAATTAAATTATGGTACAATAGAATGGTCAGGATTGATAAAAAACTGTTAAATTAAATTGACGCTTAGGGAGGGCAACTATGAACAAAAAGAACAACGGCATGATGAAAAATGCCTTGTATTATGTCCTCGTAATCTTAGCGATGGTAATGGTCGTTTATTTTATTTTTGGTAATAACGGCCAGCGATCGTCAGATATCGAGTACTCAAAATTCACAGAACAACTACAAGCAGGCAAGATCAAAGAATTTGAAGTGCAGCCTGCAAATGGTGTATATAAGATCACTGGTGAATACAAAGAACAGCAGACCGTCGCTAACAGCGGTGGGTTAGCTATCTTAGGTTCAACAGATACGACTACTACCCATTTCACAACAATCATTTTGCCAAATGATACAACATTGAGCCAAGTAACAGAACTGGCAAAAGAAAACAAAGTTGCTACAACAGTAAAAGAAGAATCAAGCAGCGGTATATGGGTTTCCCTATTGCTTAGCTTCTTGCCAATCGTAATCATCATCTTTTTCTTTTACATGATGATGGGACAACAAGGCGGCGGTGGCGGTGGCGGCCGTGTCATGAACTTTGGTAAATCAAAAGCCAAAGAAGCAGACAAAAAAGCTAATCGCGTACGTTTTTCTGATGTAGCGGGTGCGGAAGAAGAAAAACAAGAACTAGTTGAAGTTGTTGAATTTCTGAAAGATCCTCGCCGATTTGTTGAATTAGGTGCCCGTATCCCGGCAGGTGTACTTTTAGAAGGACCTCCAGGAACAGGTAAAACCTTATTAGCAAAAGCTGTTGCCGGAGAAGCTGGAGTACCGTTTTACTCGATTTCGGGTTCTGATTTCGTAGAAATGTTTGTCGGTGTTGGAGCAAGTCGTGTTCGTGATTTGTTTGAAACAGCGAAGAAAAACGCACCAGCTATCATTTTCATTGATGAAATTGATGCGGTAGGTCGTCAACGTGGTGCCGGTATGGGCGGCGGACATGATGAACGCGAACAAACATTGAACCAATTGCTTGTAGAAATGGATGGCTTCGACGGAAATGAAGGAGTAATCGTCATTGCTGCAACCAACCGTTCTGATGTACTAGACCCAGCGTTACTACGTCCAGGCCGTTTTGACCGCCAGATTTTAGTTGGACGTCCAGATGTAAAAGGTCGTGAAGCAATCTTGCGAGTCCATGCACGGAATAAACCGATGGCAGATGACGTTGACTTGAAAGTTGTGGCTCAACAGACACCAGGTTTTGCCGGAGCAGATTTAGAAAATGTCTTGAATGAAGCAGCGTTAGTAGCTGCTAGAAGAAATAAAAAGAAAATCGATGCTTCTGATATCGATGAAGCGGAAGATCGCGTGATTGCAGGTCCAGCTAAAAAAGATCGCGTAATCAGCAAAAAAGAACGCGAAATGGTTGCTTATCACGAAGCTGGTCATACGATTGTCGGATTAGTATTGAGTCGCGCTCGGGTCGTCCACAAAGTAACGATCATCCCTCGCGGACGCGCCGGCGGATATATGATCGCTTTACCAAAAGAAGATCAGTTCTTGATGACGAAAGAAGATATGTTTGAACAAATCGTAGGCTTACTTGGTGGACGTACAGCTGAAGAAATCATCTTCAATGTCCAATCAACTGGTGCTTCCAATGACTTTGAGCAAGCGACAGCTCTAGCACGAAGCATGGTAACAGAATATGGAATGAGTGATCGTTTAGGTCCTGTTCAATATGAAGGAAACCATCAAGTGTTTGTTGGCCGCGACTATGGTCAAACAAAAGCTTACTCTGAACAAGTCGCTTTCGAGATTGATCAAGAAGTACGAAAAATCTTGATGGAAGCTCATGATAAAGCTCGAGAAATCATCGAAGCTCATCGTGCACAGCATAAACTGATTGCTGAAAAACTTTTGGAATTCGAAACGTTGGATGCCAAAGCAATCAAGTCATTGTTTGAACACGGTGTGATGCCTGAAGGTACTGAGTCAAATGATTATCCAAGCGAAAAAGAAGCGAAAACTTTTGAAGAAGCAAAACGTGCTTTGGAAGAAAAAGACGCTGAAAAACAAGCGGAAGAAAAACGTGATTTTGAAGAAGCAAAACATGAACTGAATGAGGAAAATAAAGCAGAACATGATTCAGATTCTCAACAATCAGAAGATAATCATTCAGACGATCAATACAAATAAAAAAATATAGGTCAATTGATCTGATATGACTCCCGAAAACCGGAACAAAAACCGGTTTTCGGGAGATTTCTTTATTTAAGTTGTAAATAGGGTGATGTCCTGTTTTCTAGATGATTCTGAATTATTTTTAAAAGAAGCATTCCAAAGTTGAAAAAAGCAGTAGTTGCTAGTATGATTCACTATGAGTTTAAAAACGGAAAAAGGAGTACATAACAAATGAAAGATTATTTGGTTAAGGCACTTGCTCACGACGGATTCGTCCGAGCATACGCCGTTCAAGCAACAAATACCGTAGCGGAGGCACAAAGACGTCATGATACTTGGCACACCTCCTCAGCTGCTTTGGGACGGACATTGGTCGGTAGTCTGCTACTTGGTGCGACGCTCAAAGGAGAAGACAAACTAACTGTTCGAATCCAAGGCGATGGTCCAGCAACAGGAATTGTAGTAGATGCAAATGGAAAGGGAGATGTGAAAGGTTACATCAAAAATCCGCATCTCAGTCTTCCTCTAAATAGTGAAGGTAAAATCGATGTGCGGGGAGCAGTTGGAACACAAGGAATGTTTACTGTCACAAAAGACTTAGGATTAAAAGAACCTTTTTCTGGGCAAACGCCGATTGTTTCTGGAGAAATCGCTGAAGATTTTACTTACTATCTTGCTATCTCAGAACAAATCCCTTCAGCTGTTGGACTGAGTGTATTGGTCAATACTGACGACAGCATCAAGACGGCGGGAGGATTCATGATCCAAATCATGCCAGGTGCCGATGAAGAAACAATCAGCAAGATCGAAGAACAATTAAAAACGACACCAAGAATCTCTACCCTCTTAGATGAAGGACAGACACCAGAAGAAATATTGAAAGGATTGCTTGGTACAGAAGAATTGAACATTTTGGAAAAAATGCCTGTTCAATTCAAATGTGACTGTTCAAAAGAAAAATTTGCAGAAGCAATTATCGCGTTAGGTGCAGAAGAAATCCAAGCAATGATAGACGAAGATCACGGTGCAGAAGCGGTTTGTTCTTTCTGTAATAACAAATACAAGTATAGTGAAGAAGAATTAGCTGGATTGAAGAAAGAAGCCTTAGGAGGGATTTAAGTGGAACACACATGGAAAATCGGCAATGTGGAAATCCCTAATCGTGTCGTTGTTGCACCGATGGCTGGAATAACAAATTCAGCATTTCGAGTCACTGTCAAAGAATTTGGTGCAGGCTTAGTCGTATGTGAAATGATCAGTGACCAAGGTATTCATTTCAGAAACAAAAAAACTTTAGAGATGCTCCACATTGAAGAAACAGAACATCCATTAAGTTTACAGATATTTGGCGGAAATAAAGATAGTCTAGTTGAAGCTGCTCAATTTGTCGAAGAAAACACAGCTGCCGATATAATAGATATCAATATGGGCTGTCCAGTAAATAAAGTGATCAAAGCAGAAGCAGGAGCAAAATGGCTTTTAGATCCTGAGAAAGTATACGAAATGGTCCAAGCTGTTTCTTCAGCAGTAGATATCCCAGTAACAGTCAAGATGCGTATTGGTTGGGATGAAGAGCACGTCTTTGCTGTAGAAAATGCATTAGCAGCACAATCAGCTGGAGCAAGTGCCATCGCTATGCATGGACGTACACGGGTTCAGATGTATGAAGGAAAAGCGGACTGGGAAGTATTGAAAGAAGTGAAAAAACATTTGACGATCCCATTTATGGGGAACGGGGATGTCAAAACGCCAGAAGATGCAAAACGGATGCTTGACTATGTCGGTGCAGACGGTGTGATGATTGGTCGTGCAGCGCTGGGCAATCCATGGATGATTCACCGCACACAGCATTATCTCGAAACAGGAGAACTGATTCCTGAACCAACACCAGCCGAAAAAATTGCTACAGCTAAACTTCATTTACAACGCTTAGCAGATCTCAAAGGAGAAAAAGTAGCTTGTAGAGAATTCAGAACACATGCGGCTTATTATTTAAAAGGGATTCCTCGAGCAGCGAAAGTGAAAGTAGCAATCAATCAGACAGAAAAACAGCAAGAAATCAATGACCTGCTGGATCAATTTGTAGAAAAAGCGGAAAAAGTACTATTGAAACAAACGTTGTGATTTCTAAGTTTTTCGTGAATTTTCAAGCCGAAATTCCAAGTTCGGCTTGCTTTTTTTGTGTTTCATTGGCATTATAGGAAAGAGATTAACATGAGAATGGAGGAACTTTTGTGACACAGGAACAACAACATCAAGTAGAAGATTTAAATGATCAAATGCTTGTACGTCGTCAAAAAATGGAACAATTGCGTGAAGATGGAATCGATCCATTTGGAAAACGATTTGAACGCACGCACAACTCAGAAGAATTGCATGAACTATTTGATCCAAGAACAAAAGAAGAACTAGCAGAAATGGGATTGACCGCTAGTGTAGCTGGTCGTATGATGACTCGCCGAGGAAAAGGGAAAGCTGGATTTGCGCATCTACAAGATCGTGAAGGCCAAATTCAAATTTATGTAAGAAAAGACCAAGTAGGTGATGAGGCCTATGAAGTATTCAAACATGCAGACCTTGGAGATTTCTTTGGTGTAACTGGACAAATCATGAAAACAGACACAGGCGAAGTTTCTATCAAAGCTTCAGAAATCACGATTTTGTCAAAAGCACTTCGTCCACTGCCAGATAAATACCATGGCTTAACGAATATTGAACAACGCTACAGACAACGCTACTTGGATTTAATCAGTAATCGCGAAAGCTTTGACCGATTTATGAAACGAAGCCAAATTATCAGCGAAATCCGTCGCTATTTAGATGGCAATGGCTATATTGAAGTAGAAACACCAGTATTGCACAATGAGGCAGGTGGAGCTGCCGCACGCCCATTTATCACGCATCATAATGCACTGGACATTGATTTATATTTGCGTATTGCGCTAGAACTTCATTTAAAACGACTAATTGTTGGCGGAATGGAAAAAGTTTATGAAATCGGCCGCGTTTTCCGTAATGAAGGAATTGATACTACACATAATCCAGAATTTACGATGTTAGAAGCATACACAGCATATACTGATTTCAATGATGTAATGAATCTGACAGAAGGTATTATCCGTAACGCAGCTGAAAAAGTACTAGGAACAGCAAAAATCACATATGATGGACAAGCTGTCGACTTAGAAAGTGACTTTAAACGCATCCATATGGTAGATGCAATCAAAGAACAAACTGGTGTAGACTTCTGGCAAGAAATGACATTGGAAGAAGCATTAGCTTTAGCCGAAAAACACAATGTAGAAGTAACCGAAGCTATGGGTGTCGGACATGTTATCAATGAATTCTTTGAAACATTTGTTGAAGAAACATTGACACAACCGACGTTTGTATACGGACATCCAGTCGAAGTTTCGCCTTTAGCGAAGAAAAATCCAGAAGATCCTCGATTCACAGATCGATTCGAACTATTCATCGTGGGGCGCGAATTTGCTAATGCCTTTACAGAACTGAACGATCCAATTGATCAAAGAGAAAGATTCGAAGCGCAAGAAAAAGAACGTGAACTAGGAAATGACGAAGCTCACGGTGTAGACGAAGACTTCTTGGAAGCCTTAGAATACGGTATGCCGCCAACTGGTGGTCTAGGTATCGGGATCGACAGATTAGTAATGTTGCTAACTGATGCACAATCAATTCGGGATGTTTTGCTATTCCCAACAATGAGATAATCGAATAAAAGCTGTCTAAGGAATTCCTTAGGCAGCTTTTGCTGTGTAGAAAGGAATAAATAATAACGAAAGTTCAAAAGCTAATGCCGACTATTCTAGACATTAAAGAAGACGAGAACGAACGATAAAGAAAAGTTATGAATAATCGTTTATTGAAAAAAACTTGAAAAAATACAAAAAATTCGTTGACCAAGCTAAATTTAGTTGGTATATTATTACTTGTCCAAAAGACAGAAGAAAATATTTATTCAAAAACATAACAAAAAAGTTATTGACATGTTACTAACGACATGATAAGATAACTGAGTCGTTAAAAAAGAACCACTTGCGAAGCTTGATTCTATCGAAAAAAACTTCAAAAAAGTTCTTGACAAATAACAAACGATAAGTTATGATAAATGAGTTGCTGAAAGATTTCGAAAAACGAAATCGAAAAAAACTTTTAAAAAAGAGTTGACAATCGT